>NZ_DASQNA010000046.1 GCF_035645195.1 Paenibacillus sp.
ATCAAACTCTCCAAAAAGGGTAGTTCGTCTATGCTCATTACAAGCTAGCTTTAAAACTTTGCTGTGATTGCTCACAGCGCGTATGCGCTCGTTGTTCAGTTTTCAAGGAGCAAGCTTGTCTTGCCTTCTTGCTTGTCCGATGCGTTTTTTCGCGACCGGAATTAGAATATATCACGAATCGGAACCGCGTTTCAACAGGTAATTGTTAACAGCTCGTTTCGACCGCCGCCGCAATCGGGCGGATTCATAATATACCACCGCAGGCGAGTCGACACAACCGCTGCTTTATGGCAACCTTACCAAAATACTGATAACGCTGCCCGAGGATCCGCAAAACAAAAACACCGCAAGGCCGAAGCCTTGCGGTGCTCTTCGTATTATGACCTGTAGTGGGCTCGAACCACTGACCCCCACCCTGTCAAGATGGTGCTCTCCCAGCTGAGCTAACAGGTCTCATATTCGCGCCTGCATTTCAGCGGCGACAAATATGATATTATCAGCTTTCGAGATGAGTGTCAACCGGTTTTCGATCAAAAATTTGTCCGGCCGTCGCCCGCCGCGTCAACGCGCTGTAGCCGAGCGTCAGCAGCGGCGGGAGCCATAGAAACAGCGCATACGGGGCGAACCGCTCCGGTGCGACGCCGACGATCGTGCCGCAAAGCACTGCGATCATGTTCCAAGGAACGAGCGCGGCGAGCAGCAGGCTGGTATCCGCGGTAACGCGGGCGAGCTGCTCGCGCGTAAAGCGCTCGGTCCATGCCGGGGCGAGGCTGCGCGCCGTCATCATGATCGGCAGCGTCTGCGTGCACGAGACAAGGCCGAGGCCGAGGCCGAACGCGCCGGCTCGAATCGTGACGCCGGGCAGCGTCGGATTGTCGCCGATGAGCCGCGCGGCGATCGGACGCACGATTCCCGTCTTCTCTAAGATGCCGTTATACGCGCCGGCCATGGCAATCAATAGGACCAGCTCGAACATGCTGGCGACGCCTTTGCCGCGGACGAGCTCGCCTTCGGCCGACATCGTCGGATAGCCGGCCCACAGCCAGCCGAGCCATTCCCCCGCCGCTCCTCCTTGCGTCGCGGCGCCGACGGCGATGCCGGACGCGATGCCGATCAAGAAGGCGTACCGCGTCCGGATGCGGAGCACGATGGCGGCCAGCAGCAGCAGCGGCGGCAAGGCGAGCAGCCAAGACGACGTATAGCCGCCGATCGCCGCCAGCTCCGCTCCCGCCGACGCGCCCTCGCCGGCTTCGCCCCAAGCGCCGAACCAATCGAACGCTGCGAAGACGGCGAGCGCGAGCGCGAACGCGGCGTACGTCGTCGGCTGCAGCAGGCGGTAGAGCGATCGCGGCGGCACTCCTGCGGAAGCGGCGACGAGCTGGTGCGCGCTCGACAGCGGCGACGTCCGGTCGCCGACGAACGCGCCCGAGACGAGCGCCCCGGCCATCAGCGGCAGCGGGACGCCGAGATGCGCCGCGATGCCCATCAGCGGAATGCCCGCTGCGCTCAACGTGCCCGTCGACGTGCCGAGCGTCATCGCGACGGCCGACGCGAATGCGAAGCCGAACGTCACGATCCACTCCGGGTGGAGCAAACGCAGCCCCGCATCGACCAAAAACGGGATGACCCCGCCCGCCGACCAAGCGGGAATGAGCAGCCCGACCAACAGTAAAATCCAAACGACTTCTTTCGTATGCGCGACGCCCTCCCGCATCATTCCCCACAACGCGCGCGCATTCGGCGCCGCTCCGGTGCGGAGAGCCATGGCGACGAGCGCCGTCAAACCGGCGGTAAAGCCCGCCGCGAGCGGCAATTCGCGAACGTAAGCGACTGCCAAACCGGCGACCGTCACGGCGACAACGACGATGAATTGCGACATCTTCATGATGACATTCCTCTTCCCCTGCAACAACCAACGGCGCTGCTACGTTTAATAGTCGACTATCGAGCTCACGATAGAAGTACCGAATTCCCAGAAAAATAGGCGCATCGCTCTCGCAACTTTGCGCCGGCATACGACGTTTAATAAGCACAATCAAAGACAAGGAAAATTTCATTAGAAGAAAGGTGAATCCAAATGAAGAAAACCTGGTTCGCGGCCGCGGCGGCCGCAGCAATCTTGACCGGCTCCCTCGCATCCGGCGCGCACGCGTTCAACGACCTCGAGGGCGTCGCCCATGCCGATAAGATCGTAGAAATGCGCGAACGCGGCATCGTCAGCGGCACCGGCAACAACAAATTCGCTCCGCACGAGAAGCTGTCCGCGCAAACCGCGCTTCCGCTCATTGTCAAGACGTTAAACCTCAGCCTCGCAGCGTACACGTTCATTAAAGAGCCGCAAGCGAGCGATTATTTTACCAAAATTCCGAACGACGCCTGGTATGCCGAAGCGTTCGTCATCGCGCAAGTGAACGGTTTGCCGATCGATAAGGACATCATTCCGAACGAGCCGGTCACCCGCGAGCAATTCGTCCACTGGCTCATGCACGGTTTGCAGAAAACCGGCGAATATGCGTTTACCGAGATCTATTACACGCTGAAAGACGAAAAACAAGTTTCCGAAGGCTTTATGAATTCGATCCAAACCGCGCTCAACGGCGGCATCGTCGAACTGAACCAAGACCAAGCGTTCCGCCCGCAGGAGCCGATCACCCGCGCGGAAGCCGTCGTCATGGCCCGCAACGCGCTGAAGATCGTCGAGAGCCAACAGCAGCCGCCTCGCCAAGATCCGATCCAAAGCGGCGAAGTGAACGTTTCGAAAGTCAAGGTGAACGCGGATATCCAAAAAATCGTGCTCGACATGGGCGAAAAGCCGCATCCGGGCTGGAAGATCGCCATCGTCGGCATCGATTTTACCGGCGAGTCGTCCGCGGTCGTGCGCTACAGCGTGCAATACCCGGATCCGGCCGCGCTGTATCCGATGGTCATCTCGTATCCGAAGGCGGCAACGTACCTTAGCTCCGCCATTACCGACATTCGATACGAGCACGTGCTTACGGACGCGGGCGCGGTCGACCCCGATACGCCGGTCTCCAGCGGTCCAGCCAACTAAACTCCCCGCCTGCGCTCCTGAAGGAGCGCAGGTTTTTTTTACGTTAAGAACTTATCCCGATATTCCGGCCGCATCAACATGCAGCGCTCGCTTTTGCCGAACCACCGGTACCGGTTGCGGGCTACGAACGTATAGAGCGGATCCCGAAGCGGACGCGGGACGATCCGGAGCGCGGACAACAGCGGCCATCCTGCGTTCAAATGCTTCATTAAACGGAGGGCGCCCTCCGACCGCGTATACGCGCGATCCCCTTCGATCAAGACGAACGTATCCAGCGCATCCCCGGACAATCCGTGCGCGGCGAGCAGACGCCGGCCGGCATCCGACTGCTGCGCGGCGTACCGCAGGCGGCCTCCGCGGTTGCGAACGATCGTAAACTGCACGACCGCGTTACACATATTGCACTCCCCGTCGTATAACACAATCGCGTGCTGCTTCATCGAGTTCACCGCCGTTCAACGTTTCCCTCTATTATAACGACTTTCCCATGGTATAAAAAAGCGTTCGTTGCAAACCCTAACCTTACATTGCAAACAAAGGAGGATTCCACCAATGATGACGATGAAACGTTGGGCGGCGGGTGCCGCGGCTGCGGCGCTTGCGCTCGGCCTTACGGCATGCGGGGGCGACGGCATGCGCCAGGAAATGCAGCAGGAGCGCCAAGAAGACATCATCGACGAGCGCGAAGACGAGCAGCTCAATACGCCGGGCACCGAATATCAGCAAGAGCAGCGCGAGGACCGGATGGATGAAACGGAGGATGAACGATAACGAATCGTTCGCTGTATAGGAGGGCTTTCGTCATGGAAAAAGAGCTGCGGGAGCAAACCGCGTTCGAAACCGGGGGCATTCCCACGCCGGCCGGACAAGAGCATATGGGTGCTACGGACGGTCTCGCCGGTGCGGTGGAGGGCATTATGGACAACATCGAAGCCTCCTTCGCGGACGGCAAACCCGATGCGAAGTCCGCCGAAAAGCGGAAAAACTCCTAAGCCGGCGCCGATGCGTTACGACCTAACGAGATAGGAGGCAAATCATGAGCAACCGAATCGAGTCGATCCGCGCCGATCAGCAAAACTTCCGGGATAAAACGGAAGACGAAGTGAAAGCCGTCCCGGCCTCGACGAACAAGGACGATGCCGTGGAAGCTATTACGGCGCACATCAACAAATACGACGAGCCGGAAGAAGACGAGCGGGACTAATCCGCGCGGCGAGCGAGGTGATTTCGATGGCTGGCAAGCCCATTAAGGATGGAGAAGACGACCAAATCATGAACAACCGTCCGCCGGATTTGCGCAACGACTACGGCATCCCCGACGAAGAAGACCGTTTGGACCGGGAATTGATGCCCGACGCCGGAACGGACACGAAGGCCAAAAAATAAGCGGGCCGCAAACGAACGGCAGGATCGACGGATCCTGCCGTTTTCGTTCGTATTCAAGCGACCCCCGCAAACCGCCGCCTGTCTCCGAAGGTTGTACAAGACGAATATTCAGAAAATTTATTCGGAGGTGCACTTCTTGTGAACGCGTTCTGCGTTTATTGCCGGCAATTGGTCCGACATGAGGAGGCATATCTCGTGTTTAAAACCGGTTTTTTCCGGAAAAGTCTTCCCCTATGCGTTTGCGTCCCTTGCCGTTCCGTGTCCGAGGCCGCTTCCGCGATCGGCTCGGAGCCCGCAGGGAAACCTCGCGCTCAAAACAATGTAGCCGTATGAATCATGCCTCGCATCACGGTCGGTCCCGTGCCTTCGCGCGAAGCAAATTTTCCGTCCAGCCTTGTCTTTTCAAATACCAGTAAATGACCCCCATAAATAGGAAAATGACAGCCAACGAGGCGAAATATCCCCACTTCCAGTCGGTTTCCGGCATGTACGAAAAATTCATACCCCAGATCGCCCCTAGCGCCGTCATCGGCGTTAGCAGCACCGTAAACACGGTCAACGTCTTCATGATGTCATTGGAACGATAATTGATCGTCATCTCGTCCAGCTTAAGCAGCGAATCGATCTCGCTTTCGTATTCGTCCTGCAGCATTTGCGCTCGTTCCAGACGCAGCCGGTACACCGAGAACGCTTCGCCGCTCCGCGCGTCGCGGAACGTCTCTTCGGCCGCGAAACGAATTTCGTTGAGCGGAATGAGCTGCGCGTTCCAGTGGAGCAGATCATAACGCAAATCCATAATGAACTGGAATAAATGCCCGCCGTTCGTATCTCTCATTTGCGATTTGGCTCGCGTCAATTGCCGTTCGAACCGATCCATCCAATCGAAGTACCGCTCGACGGCCAGCGACAGCACGAATAAGAGGGCATCGATGGGGGTTTCGCTTGCGAGGAGCCTCGTTCGGAACCGTTCTTCCCGCATCGTCCCGATAAAAAAACGCGACAACCCGGCCGTCACAAGCTCGCCGTTCGTCGCGAGGTAACGCAGGCCGTGCTTCGTCTCTTCGTCCCGCGGATCGGAGACGAGCACGAGGGTGCCGTGCAGCCTCGGAGCGCCCTCGTCGTACGCCGCGGTGCGCACCCGGTTGCGATCGGCGATGCGCCCTTGCTCGAGCCATTCGCGCAGCTCGGAGCGGAGCGAATCGTCCCCTTTGCCAGCCGTACCGTTCCCCGCCCGCGCCGCATCGTCCGCATCGTACCATACCCAGCGACCGTTGGCGCTGCGCGTCGAAGCTGCGTCCATCCTTCCGTTCCCCCTTGACGGCGTCATCGTCTTAGCCTTTCCACAACGATCGCCGGGCTATTCCCCGCGCCAACGCAGAAACCCCGCCGCGATGGCGCTGTAGGCGCCTCGTCGACGAGGTTTCCTCGGTAACATTTACTGGTTCGCTACGGCTTGTCGGACCGCTTCGATTTCCGCTCTCGAAAATTTGGAGAACGCGATTTGTTTCAATTCCTGCTTTTCTTCGCTCGTTAACCCGTCGCTGGCCATTTTGCGGAACCGGTTAATTTCGGAGGCCGAGAACCGGCTCATCGCGAATTTCACGGCATCCTCTTTGCTTTTGAACGACGGTGCGGCCTCTGCGCTCTTCGGTTCGGCGGACTGATCGTTCGCGGACGTGCTGCCGCCGGTCGCCGAAACGGCGCCGGACGTCTCCTTTTGGCTGCTCGCCTCGGCGCCCGCCCCGGCGCTCGCCTCGCCGCTCGCCTTGCCGCTCGCGTTGCCCTCCGCAGCGGGGGCCTCGGATTCGCTGCCAGCTATCGGAACTACCGGAAGATCCGCTTCGAGCTCCTCGATCATGGCGAACGTTTCGTCCGAAAGCTGCTCCGCGATTTTTTCCGCCGCCAGATCTATTGCATATTGATAACCTATGTACCCCCCAGCCGTTAACAGAACGGCGGTCGCGCCGATAATGATCAACCGCTTTTTCAAGTCGTCTCCCACCTTAGCTATTCTTTCATCTATTGTACTATAAACCATTGATACGATAAACGAAACCACGAAAAAACCCGCCGTCGGGAGCGAATTTCTCGCGCCTGACAGCGGGTCGTATGATGCCGAATTCCCTTGCGGGACAAGGCTGTACGGGTTAGTGGGCCCTACAGGACTCGAACCTGTGACCAATCGGTTATGAGCCGACCGCTCTAACCAACTGAGCTAAAGGCCCGTACGATAAATTGGTTGCGGGGACAGGATTTGAACCTGCGACCTTCGGGTTATGAGCCCGACGAGCTACCGGACTGCTCCACCCCGCGCCGTTAAAATAAAGCGAAGCAAATACTAATATAATAGATCGAAGTATATGTTGTCAAGATTACAATGCCCGATTACAGCAAATATCGTACGCCGTAGCGGCCTTTTTTCGAGCAATAAATTTCTACGATTTGAGGGCATTCGTATCCGTAAATCCACCAGTCCTCTTCCATGCGTTTCGCCAAGCAGCTGGCCTGGAATTTCGTGTTGTACAGCCGGCCCCAGTATACCCATGCCATCCGAACACCGCTCCTTCGCAAAGAATTGTGTTCTAAGGATGCCCCCGGGGCCGCGGTTCCATTCATCGCTACGCCAGGATTACTCTTCCAAGGCAGCGGCAGCGGCCGCTTCCGCATCCGCGATCCGCTCTTCTTCGTCGCGCGCTCGGTGAGCGATGCGCCCGGCCGCGGACGCAGCGACGCTGGCGACGAGATCGTCCAAGAACGTATGGACGCCTTGCCCGATTTTCGTATCCAATTTTTTAATGATTCCTATTTTATGCTTGTCGAGATGACCGAACGTCGTCACAGCGATGCTGCCGTACCCGAGGACGGATCCTAACGCGAGCGTTTCGTCGCAGCCGAACAGCCCCTCGTCGGAACGCACTAGCGACAGCAGCGGCTCGGACAGCTTTCCTTGCTCCGCCAGCTCGTCGAGCTCGATGCCGACCAGCAGGGCATGCTGCATTTCCCGCTTCTCGAGCACTTTGGCGACGCTTTCCAAACAAGCTTCAAGCTGCAGCGCCGGATGGTACGGCTTTTGCATCTCCAGGACGATTTCCGCGATATCCTCCAAACGAACGCCGCGGAGCGCCAGTTTCTCTAATACCGCTTCATGAATGATACGGCTGTGGACCTGTTTCCCCATGCTGTCGTCCTCCTCTCAACCTCGCTCCATTATACCATGGGGCAAAAAATTTCTCCTTATGAAAGGATATGGATACGGTATAATAAAACATAACTACTTACGAAGGAGGCGGCCGTCATGAATTTCGGCATCGTCATCTTCCCTCCCAAAGACGTACAGGACGCGGCCAACAGCTATCGGAAACGATTCGACCCCCATTACAGCCTCATTCCACCGCACCTGACGCTTCGGGAGGCGGAGCCGTGGGATCCGCCGACGCTCGAGCAGGCCGTGGAGCACTTGAACGCCGTCGCCGAGGAACTTTCGCCCGCGGAAGTCACGCTGAACCGGTTTTCGACGTTCTACCCGGTGGCGAACGTCGTGTACATGGCGCTCGAGAACCCCGATCCGCTCATCCGCATGCACGAAGCGATATGCCGCGGCCCATTGAAGCCCAGGGAGTCGAAATACAACTTCACGCCGCATCTGACGGTTGCCCAGAACATCGGCAACGATGAGATGCACGACATTTACGCGAGCCTCAGGCCGAAGCCGCTGTCGCTTTCGTTCCGGGTCGACCGCATTCACCTGCTGTACCAAACGGAGAACGGCGCCTGGACCGCGCATCAATCGTTTATGTTGAAGAGCAACTAATCATAAAGAGGACGCGACGGCATATCGCCCGCGTCCTCTTTCGTTCCGCCTGAATTATTCCGCCTTCACTTCGACCGCTTCTTCGGTATCGATCGGCATCGGCATGCCCGGCTCGCCGAAGTTCGGCTGGAAGTTCGGATCCTCGCGCATTTGCTGCAGCATCGCGTCGCCTTCCGTTTGCCATTCCTTCAGTGCCTGACGCACTTCCTTCTTGCCGTCTAGCACCTCTTGGAACTTTTGCTGACCGATTTGGTGAACCATATAGATGTTCGGATATTTCCGATAAATTTCGGATTCGTCCAACACTGGAGCCGGCTTCAACTGATAGAACGCCTCGATGTTGTATTCGAGCCCTTCCTTCGGCTGCAGGTAGTTCTTGTTCGCGACGAGGGTGCCTTGGCTGCGCGACTTCAGACGCGCCCAATCGTCGCCGTTGACGAACTTCACGAACTCCCATGCGTCTTTTTGGTTTTGCGCCTTCGCGTTGATGCCCATCATGCCCTGCAAATAAATTTGTCCGCCGATGCCCGGCGCGTCCTCATGCGTCGGCAGCGTCACGACGTCCCAATCGATTGGGTCGAGCCGATCGTCCGTTTCCGCTTGGCGGTTGGCGTTAATGAGTTCGTTAATATAATAATAGCTGGAGATCGCCATCGCCGTGCGGCCCGACAAGAAGTTATCCCATTCGAACGGACCCGGCTGCCGGTTATTTTGCTGTTCGAAATTCGGCGGTCCCGGAATGATCTGCTGCTCGCGCAAGTCGACCACCGTTTTCCATACGTTCTCCCACTGGTCCGTGTCGACCGTCATTTTGTCGCCGGACGGGTCGAAGTAGCTAAGCTGCAGCGGCTGCGTATACAGCTGCATTTCGTAGAACGAATCCCCGCCTTGGTACGTCGAGAACGAGAAGCCGTACTTCTGGTTTTCTCCCTCGCCGCCGGACAATTGACGAGCCAAGTCGAACACTTGATTCCACGTCATGCCGTCCGTCGGGAACGGTACGCCTTTCTCTGTAAAGATCGCTTTGTTGTAAAACAGCGCCGACGAGCTGAACAACGGAGCGAGGGCGTACAGCTTGCCGTCCGGAGCCGCTTCTTTGATGCCTTCGAGTACGGTCGGAACGATTTTCGACGTGTCGAATTTGTCGGCCGTAATGAGCGGATCGAGCGGCATCAGCAGGTTCTCGTTCACGAGATCGGGCAAATTGTTGAACTCGATCATGACGAGGTCGGGCGGGTTATCGCCCTGCATCAGCTTCTTTAACTCTTCCATCGGATTCGGCTGTTCTTGCGGCGTCGTTCCGTCGGAATAACGGAATTTGCTGTAGTCGACCGCAGGAACGACTTCGATTTTGACGTTCGGGTTCGAGAATTCATAGAGTTCCGTAAATTGCTGCCGGAACCACTGATCGTCGTCGCCATAGCCTTGCAGCGTAGCGATGCGAAGCACGCGCTCCGTATCGTCCGACGGGGTCTCTCCTTGCGAGCAGGCGGCGAGCGTCGACATGCCGACCGCCGCGGTCAGCGTGACGGCCATGGTGCGGGCCATTTTCGATGTGCGTGTTGAAAGCTTCATGCTTTCCCCTCCAATGATTTTGGTGCTTGAATAATGATTTTCTCCCCGTCGAACTCGAGGGACGCTTTGTTCCCGATTCCGAGCGCCTCCAGGTATTCCTTCGGAATTTGCAAACGACCGGCGCGATCGATGACCACATACGCCTCGTGTTCCTCTTTCACCGTACGTCTTCCGACGGTTTCGCTATTATAGACGGCGGAATCGAGCTCAGGGTTGCGCTTAATAAATTCCGTGCTCGTTAAACCGTCGCGAATCGCGACGACCCGGTCCACTTTGCCCGCCAGCTCGAGATCGTGCGTCACGATGACGATCGTGACGCCGAATTCCCGGTTGAACGAACGGAATATGTCCATGATCCGATCCGACGTCGCCGAATCGACGGAACCGGTCGGTTCGTCCGCCAGCAGCAGCGAAGGCCGATTAGCGAGCGAAATCGCGATGGCCACCCGCTGCTGCTCGCCGCCCGACAGCTGATGCAGCTTGTTGTTCATGCGGTCTTTGAGACCGACCATCTCGAGCAGCTGCTTCGCGTACGGGCGGTCCAGCTTGCCGCCGAGCATCATCGGCATTTCGACGTTTTCCAAGGCGGTCAAGTATGGAAGCAGGTTCCGGGCGTTGTTCTGCCACACGAACCCGACCGTACGCCGTTTGTACTCGACGAGCTGCTCGTCGCTGATTTTCAGCAAGTCCCATTCGCCGACCCGGACCGTGCCGGCCGAAGGGCGATCGAGCCCGCCCAGGATGTTCATGAACGTCGATTTGCCGCTGCCGGAGTTGCCGATGATCGCCATCATTTCCCCGCGATCCACCGTCAGGTTAAGCCCCTGCAGCGCGACGACTTCGACTTCGTCCGTTTTGTAAATTTTCACGAGCCCTTCGCAAGTGATCATCGGTTATCGCTCCTCTCCGAGTTTCACCGCTTGGTGCACCCGCAGCCTGCGAATATGCGTCAGGAGCAAGCCCGCGCCGAGCACGATCATCACGACGACGACGCCGTACAGCTGCAGCGTGTCCCCCGCCGAGAAGACGACGCGGAACGGCGGCACCTGACTCGCGGCGCTCTCCGTCGTCTGCAGGAACGGCAGGAACAACAAGCTCGCAAGCCGCCCGATCGAAAGGCCGAGCACGATGGAGAGGCCGGCGGTGAACGCTTGCTCCAGCAGCAGCATGCCGGTGAGCCCTTTCCGGGACAGCCCCATCGCCCGCAGGACGCCGAACTGCACGACCCGGCTCGACAGGTTGAAAAACCAGTACAGCACATAGCCGATCAGCGAGATCGCCACCGAGACGAGAAAGCCGAGGCTCAAAATGCCGAACACGCCGCCGCGCGCCGGGTGACGCTGCTGGACGATCAGTTCGTTGCGCACGTCCTTCACCGAGGCGATGCCGATGCCCTTTTCTTGGAGCGTCTCGACGATCGGCGTCACTCGCGCGCCATCTTCCATGTCCAGCCACACCTCGTACGGGATGAGCGGGATCTGATCGTAAATGTAGTCGATATTCGCGATGTAAAACGGCGTTTCGTCCGGGTACTGCGAAGGCCAATACGGCAGTATGCCGACAACGATGAATTCGATCAACTGCCCTTGAATGCTGATGTTCGCCAAATCGCCCGGCTTTAACTGATACCTGTCGGCGACCTTCTGCGGAATGATGAGCGCCTGCTCGAAATCTCCCATCAAATCAAGGTATAAGTACGGGTGCACCGGGTACAAATCGCTTCGCCACCATGCGACCTCGGCGAACTTGTCGTTTTCGATGCCCATCACTTTGCCTTGGCCGATCGATTTGCCGGAGACGACGACGTTGCCTCTCGTCTGGAGCACGCGCGACGCTTGCACGACGCCGGGCAGCTCGCGAAACACCTCGAACGGCGGCTCGATGTAGAACACCTGCTGCGCCGGAGGCGCCCCTCCGCCAGGCTGGCCTCCGCCGCCCCCCGGTTGGCCGCCGGGCTGTCCTCCCGGCTGACCGCCCGGTTGACCGCCGGGCTGCCCGCCCGGGTTTTGCTGCGGCGGCGGCCCGCTCGACTCGACGAAGCCTTCCCACACCGTTTGGATAATGACGTCCGTCCCGTATTGGTACAGCGTGCGTTCGGTCGAGTTGAGATCGATCGTTCGCGCCGCAGCGGAGTTGTACATGCCTAGACCGAGCGTCAAAATGAGCAGCAGCATCAGCGGATAGTACGACTTCGACGAACGGGACAGCTGCGCCAAAGTCAGATACAGCGGCACCGGCAAGTACGACCGTCCAAGCCAATTCATAAGCCGCAAAATAAGCGGGAAGATGCGCAAACAGAACAGGCCGACCGAGAAAATCGCGAGCGCCGGCACGAAAAACAGCGTCGGCTGCACCTGCAGCTGATCCGCGGTCAATCCCGTCTGCATCGAAATCATTTGCCGTTCGCGGAACAAATACCAGCCGTAGCCGGCGACGCCGATCAGGACGACGTCCAAGTAAAACCGCTGCCAGATCGGCGGCTTGTTAGCCCTTGCCATCTGCTGCTTGAGGCCGACGATGGAGGATCGCGCGGTTTGAATCGCCGGCAGGACGGTCGACACGATCGCGATCAGCACCGCCGCGGCGCCGTACAGCATCGCGTCCAACCCGAAGCCGACAGGGATCGACTTGCGATCGACGAACGTCAGGAAGCCGCTGGCCGAGCCAATGCTTTTCGCCATGAACCAGCCGAGCAGCGGACCGAGCACGAGCGCGATGCCGCCCAAAATGAGACCTTCGAGCACATACATCCAAATGATTTGCTTCGTTCCGGCCCCGCGGCTTCGCAGCACGGCGATGTCGCTTTTCTGCCGGTCCAGCGCCTGCTTGGCGTTCATCGATATGTAATAGAACACCATCGCGATCATCGGCGCCGCGAGCGTGAACAGCAGCAGTTGAAGCTGCAGGCTTTGGGAGCGGAACTCCCGCAGCATGTCTTGGAACGTGATGTCGACCTGCGTCCCCTGCAGCCGCTGGTACAGCTCGATATCGAGCCGCGACAGCGCCGAAGACAGAAGCGCCAGATCGCTCGCTTGAATGTCGGAAAGATCGAACGCATAGTACCAAGTGGCCATATTGATCGCCAGCCCGCGCCGCTCGATCAATTCCTTCATCATGAGCTCTTCGTCGACGACGAGCGTGTTGACGAGCCCTTCGAGACCTTGATACCAATATGGGCTCGTATCGTCCTTCGGCACGTATGTGCCGACGACTTTTACTCGGAACCGCTCCGTGCTGCCTTGGACGGGATAATAAAATTCGTCCCCGACCCGGAAATAATTGCGGAACGCGCCTTCCTCGAGCACCGCCGCTTCGATGACGCCGTCGACGATTTGGGAAGAAGGGAACCGTCCGTTAACGATTTCCGCGTTCCCCTCGAATTCGCTCATCGACGTGAGCGTCATTTGGCGGCGCTTGCTCGGGTCGACCGTCTGCGGATCGACGACGGCGAGCTGCGTCCCCCGGATCGACACCGTCTGCACGTAGGCGGCGAACGGAAAGCCGACCCGGCTCGGAATATCTTCCTCGATAAACTGCTTCACGTCCCCGAATGCGGTCAAATCCGCCTTGCCGCTGCCCACGGCTTGGTACCGCATCAGCAGCGATCCGGCCGGGAACCCGTCGCTTCGCTCCTTCAGCGAAGCGGAGACGACGCGTTTCAGCGCGCCGTCCGTATACATCGGGATGCTGGTCGTGAACGCGACCGCGACGACGAGCCCGATAAGCGTCGAGATCGTCAGCCAGCGGGTATTCCACATTTTGCGATACAGAAACCGAAGCAAAAGGAGACCCATCAGCGACCCACTACTTTCTGCCCGGGCTCGAGTCCCTTCACGATTTCCACTTGCGTGGACGTCTGCATGCCGACCTCGACGTCGATTTCGGCCTTATTGCCCTCCGCGTCAA
This sequence comes from Paenibacillus sp., assembly GCF_035645195.1. Classification (NCBI taxonomy): domain Bacteria; kingdom Bacillati; phylum Bacillota; class Bacilli; order Caryophanales; family Paenibacillaceae; genus Paenibacillus; species Paenibacillus sp. The sequence continues at coordinate 13,731 of NZ_DASQNA010000046.1, forward strand.
CCACCTGCACGTAGCTTCGCCCGTTATACGACCGCAGCGCGGCCGGCGGAATGACGATTGCGTTGTCCTTCCGGTTCGTAATGACCGACACGCTGAGCGGCGTCCCCCGCGTGACGCCTTCCGGCCACGTCTCGAGCTCGACGAGCAAGAACTGCTCGATCGATTCTTCCGCCGGTTGGTTCGGGTTGCCTCCGCCGTTGTTGTTGTCGCTAGTTTCGGTCGGCAGCCGATCGACTTTGCCTTTGAACTCGCCGGCCGAGTTGATGTTGACCACCGCGTCCATTCCGACGGCGATATCCTCCACATCGTCTTTGTCGAACTTAGCGGCCACGACGAGCTGCGTCAAATCGGCGAGCACCGCCACTTTGTCGTATGCCTTCACGGAGTCCCCTGGCTTCACGGCGACCGAAACGATCGTTCCCGCGAACGGAGCGGTCAATTGGGCGCCGGCGATCGATTCTTCCAGCTCGACCAGCTCCGTGCGCTTCATTTCGAAATCCACCTTCAGCGCTTCGAGCTCCTCCGGTTCGTATTCGTCTGATTTTCGGAGAATTTCGATCATGTTGAGCTCTTCTTTGCGAAACTCCAGCTTTTTGCGACGCAGCTCGCGCTGTTTGTCCGCCACGTCGAGCTCGGCGATGAGCGCCCCCGCTTCGACGGCTTGTCCCGTTTCCACGTACACGTCTTTCACGCGGAACGTATCGGCCGAAGCGCTGCCGTTCCCCTCGAAGAACAACGTTTCTTCTTTTAAAGACATCAGCTTCCCGATCGCCTGCACTTTCTGCTCGATCGTGCCGGTTTTCACTTCGTACGTCGGCTTTTCCGACAGCTTCGGCGGCGTGATGACGGGGAGCACTTCTTCTTCGTCTTCCTTCGGCAGCAGCGAGCAGCCGGAAGTTACCGCGAGCGCGACAGTGAGGCAAGCGGCAACCGCAACCCGCAAGGAACGGTTAGGACGCTTTGAATCGTCCGTCCACCATTTCGTAAACATGGTCGGCAACCTCCAAAATCGTAGGATCGTGTGTAGTCATGCAAATCGTTACGCGTTCCGACGCGATGATCTCCCGGAACACCGCCATCACCTGCGCGCCCATTTGGCTGTCGAGCTCCGCCGTCGGCTCGTCGGCCAGCAGCAGGGCGGGCCGATGGGCGATCGCCTTCGCGATCGCCACGCGCTGCTGCTCCCCGCCGGATAACTCGTACGGCCGGTGATCCGCCCGCTTCGTTAGCCCGACGAGCTCGAGACAGTGCGCGACGCGATTCTTCCACTCCGCGCGGGGCGTTCCGGCCATCCGCAAGGACAGCTCGACGTTCTCCCAAGCGGACAGAAGCGGCATCAAGGCGTACGTTTGGAAAATAAACCCGATATCCCTCCTGCGAATCGCCGTTCGTTCGTCGTCGTCGAGCTGGTGGAACGGATAGTTTCGAAACGTGATTTCGCCCTTCGTCGGCACGTCAAGCCCGCCCAGCATATTTAGAAGCGTCGTTTTCCCCGATCCGGAACGCCCTTTCAGCATGACGAGCTGATTCGGACGAAGCTCCATATCGATTCCCTTCAACACGTGGATCTTTTGCCCGCCGACCTGGAACGTCCGTTCCGCGCCGCGCACGGACAGCAGCGGGATTTCGGCCGGCTGCTCCGCAATATCCGCACTCATTCTCTCTCTTTCTCCTCCCCACGCCTATTGCACTACATCTAAGACGCAGCGTATACCCAAAAAGTTACACCTGATTAAAAAAATTGACCGGAAGCAAAAAAAGGACGTCCGAAGACGCCCTTTGCTCGTGTTTTCGTATTTTGATTTTAACGCGTCATCCAACCGCCGTCTACGCAAAGTACGTGGCCGCTCATATAATCCGAGGCGCCCGACGCGAGGAAAACGACAGGACCCTTCAAGTCCTCCGGCGTTCCCCAACGCCCCGCCGGAATGCGCTCCAAAATTTGCCGATTGCGCGTCTCGTCGTTGCGCAGCGCTTCGGTATTGTCGGTGGACATATACCCGGGCGCGATAGCGTTCACGTTGATGCCCTTGCCCGCCCATTCGTTCGCGAGCGCCTTCGTGAGGCCCGCCACGGCATGCTTGCTCGCCGTATAGCCAGGCACAGTGATACCGCCTTGGAACGAAAGCATCGAAGCGATGTTGATAATTTTGCCGCCGCCCTGCTTCAGCATTTCGCGACCGAACGACTGGCACAGCAAGAAGACGGAGTTCAAGTTGACGTCAAGCACCTCTTGCCAGTCGGCGTACGGATGATCCGCCGCCGGCGCCCGGCGAATGATGCCGGCGTTATTCACGAGAATATCCGCTTTGCCAAACGCTTTAAGCGTCTCTTGTACGACGCTGGACGCCCCCGCCTCGGTCGAAAGATCGGCTTGTACGACGACCGCCTTCCGCCCGAGCGCCTCCACCTTGCTTACCGTTTCGTCGGGCGCCGTCCGGTTGACGACGAGCGCGACGTCCGCGCCCGCTTCCGCCAGTCCGAGCGCCAACCCTTGTCCGAGGCCGCGACCGGCTCCCGTGACGACGGCGACCCGACCCGATAAATCAAACAAAGAACTCATGCATGTTCCTCCTCTTCCGAATGACCCGCATCGACGACGACTCCGCGTTCCCGATATTCGGCCGCGACTTCCGGCGGGAGCCTTTCGTCCGTAAAAATCGTATCGATTTCCGACAGCTGCGCGAACGTGACGAGGGCGCTTCGACCGAATTTACTACGATCGGCTACGCAATGCACGACGCGCGAGCTTTCGACCAGCGCCCGTTTCATCGGGAGCTGCGCGCCCGTGAAAATCGTAAGGCCGAACGCCGGATGTATGCCCGTAGCCGACATGAACGCCTTATGGATGTTGACGCTGCGGATAAAGTCGACCGCCTCCGGCCCGACCAGCAAATTCATCTCGCGGTATCCCCCGGGAACGACGAGCCGAATTCGATCCTTCCGGGCGAGCTCCGCGATAATGAACAGATCGTTCGTAATTACCGTCAGCGGTTCGTTCGGGAGCAGCTTCGCCATTTCCAGCGTCGTGCTTCCCCCGTCCAACGCCACGATTTCCTCGGGCTGGATCGACTGCACCGCGCGCGCGGCGATGCGCTGCTTCTCGTGCGGAAATTTATTGTTTTGCGCCGGCGTCGGCAGCAGCGGCTCTTCATGGTCCGAGATCGCTACCGCCCCGCCGTGAATGCGGCGGAGCAGCCCCTTCTCCTCAAGCTTCTCCAAGTCTTCGCGGACCGTTTTCTCCGTGACGCCGAGCTCCGCGCTGAGCTCCGATACGCGGACGGTCCGTTCGCGTTCCAGCCTTCGCAAGATACGCTCATGACGTTGTACGGCCAGCATGCGCCCGTATTACCGGAGCTCCTTCATCGGAATCATATCCATGTCGGAGAACGTTTGGTTTTCGCCGGCCATCGCCCAGATGAACGTGTAGTTGCTAGTGCCTACGCCCGAATGAATCGACCAGCTCGGCGAAATGACCGCTTCTTCGTTGCGCACGACAAGGTGGCGCGTTTCCTTCGGTTCGCCCATCATATGGAAAACGACGCCGTCTTCCGGCATATCGAAGTACAGGTACACTTCGGAACGACGCTCGTGCGTGTGCGACGGCATCGTGTTCCACATGTTGCCCGGCTTCAGCAGCGTCATGCCGAGCGTCAGCTGGCAGCTCTTGATGCCTTCTTCGTGAATGTATTTGTAGATCGTCCGTTCATTCGAGTTTGCGATGCTGCCGAGATGCGTCGGTGCCGCTTCGCTGATCGCCGCCTTCACGGTCGGATACGTCGTGTGCGCCGGCACCGACACGAGGTAATACTTCGCCGGGTTCGCCGCATCCGCGCTCGCGAACGACACTTCCTTGGTGCCGCGGCCGATGTACAAGCAGTCTTTGCTATCCATCGCGTACGCGACGCCGTCCGCCGTGACCGTCCCCGCGCCGCCGATGTTCACGATGCCGATCTCGCGGCGCTCCAAGAAAAAGTTCGCGCCGATCAGCTTGCCTTCGACCTCAAGCGCTACCGCGGCCGATGTCGGCACGACGCCGCCAAGAATGTATCGATCGACATGGCTGTATACGAGCTTCAATTCGCCCGGGACGAACAGCGACTCGATCAAATACTCCTTGCGCAGTCGTTCCGTATCGTACGATTTCGTCGCCTCGGCCGAAGCCGCTTGTCTAAATTCCATTCTCCATTCCTCCCAGAAAGGTTTGTTTTTGTTTGATTCTATCCTACCGCAATTGTTCGTTTTTGTACAGTTGCGTTTGTTTGCATGAAAAAAAGGAAGCTTTCGCTCCCTATTTTCCGAAATGATTGGACTATGTGATTCGGATTTGCGCCTTAACGAAAGCGGCGATCGCTTCCGTTTCGTCGAACGCGAATACCGGCACTGTGGCGAGACTTCTCATTTTGGGCAGCAGCTCCGAATTCCAAGTGACGATCGCCCCAAGATGCGCGAGCGCGGAAATCGTAAGCCAATGCTCCTCCTCCTGAATCATCGCTACCTTGCAAAATCGTTCTCGTTTCCAGCCCTCCACGAGAACGAGATCCGCTTCGCGCATACGCGCGATAAGCTCGTCCAGCGAGGCGGCGCGATTTTCGAAAAAGGCCGTGCGCTCGGGCGACGTCACCGCGCTCATGATCGCCCCCGCTTCTCGATGACGTCTCGAATCGGTGCCCGGCACGTCCGGTTCGAAATCGTGTCCGTCGTGCTTCACTGTACCGATTCGGTACCCGTCCGAAGCGAGCCGTTCGACGAGGCGGCACGTTAACGTCGTTTTGCCCGACTTTTTAAACCCAACGATCTGTACGACCGGCGGCCAGCATGTTTCCGTCATTACGCGTTATCTCCCCTTGTCACGGCTCCAGCGGAAGGACGGCGACAGGATCGCCCGCCTCCCATCCCCGCCCTCCCGGCGGGATGACGACGTAGCAGGCCGCCCCGAGCCCGGGGAGCATGCGGGCTGACTTATCTCCCGCCTCCGCCGCGGCCTTCAGCCGTCCCCCCTCGCTCCAATACGTCCCCCGCACATATCTCGGGTACGCATTCGTCTTCGGGAACGGCTCAGCCAGCTCCGCCTCGAACAATATCGGCTCTGGATTCGCGCAGCCTTGCAGCGCCTTGATTGCGGGACGCGCCAACAGCTCGAAGCCCGCCGCGCACGCCCCCGGGTTACCCGAGAGCCCCAAAATCAGCTTCCCCCCGCGTACCGCCGCGGACGTGACGCTGCCAGGGCGCATCATCACTTTATTAAACAGCATCCGCTGCTCCGGCGCACGCAAATAGTCCGCCATAATGTCGTAATCGCCGACAGAGACGCCCCCGGTCGTGAGAACTAGATCGCAGGCTTCCGCCGCCTCCCCGATCGCTTCGGCGAGCGCTTCCGCCGAATCCGGCACCGGCGCGAACGGCACCGGCGCGCCGCCGGCGCTCGCGGTGAGCGCCGCCAGCATATACGCGTTGCTGTTGCGTATTTTGCCGAGCTCGGCGGGCGATGCGATCGGCAGCAGCTCCGACCCCGTCGGCACGATGGCGATCCGCGGCTTGCGGAAGACGGCGACGTCCGCAGCGCCCGTCGCGGCCAGCAGCGCCGCTTCTGCTCCTCCGAGCCGCTCGCCTCTGCGCACGATGACCGTGCCCTCCGGCACGTCCGAGCCGACCTCGCTGACGTTCATGCCTGCCGCCGCGGCACGCCGAACGCGAATCGCCTCTCCCCCTTCGGCTGCCGGAACGATTTCCGTCATCTCCAGCATGACGACCGCATCCGCACCATCCGGCATCATCGCGCCGGTCATAATGCGCGCCGCTCCGCCCGGCGGCACCGCAAACTTCGCCACCTCGCCGCAAGCGAGCTCGCCCACGACGCGAAGCGTCGCCGGCGCAGCCGGCGACGCCCCGGCCGTATCCGCCGCGCGCACGGCGTACCCGTCCATCCCCGAACGCCGAAAATGCGGCACCGGCTCGCGAGCGACGACGTCCTCTGCGGCGCGTCGGCCGTAGCATGCGTCTAACGCCGCCCGTTCCGCCCCGACCGGCGAGACGGCCTCCAGCACGCGGCGCAGCGCCTCGCTGACGGAGACGGCAGATCGGTCGAACTTGTCCGCCGACCTCATCCGCCGCTGACCGGCGGCAGGAACGCCACCTCGTCGCCCGGCCGTATGACGGCGTCATCGTTCGCATACGCATGGTTGATCGCCGCAAAGCAAGAATCAAGCAGCTTCGCCGCTTCGGGATACGCATCCGCCAACGCCTTCTTCGCGTCGGCCACGCTCGCCGGCAGCTCCACATTCAAACGAACCGTCGCCGCCCCCACCGCTTCGGCCAACCCGGCAAACAGCAAAATGTTCAACCCATCCGCCCCCGTTTCGTGTCCTCTGATTTATATACATTATACTATACCTCTTTCTCCCCGAATTTGGCATACCTGTTTCATCGCTGTTCTCTATGATGGTCCAACCATTCAACACGTTTATTCCACCGGACTTCTACTCGGATTCATCCAAGCTGCGTCCTCTAGCCGCAGCGACTACGCCACTTGCTCCCGTCTCTGTTCCGTGAACCCTGCCGCCCGAACTTACACGCTATCCCCGTCGCTCAGCATTCATCTCCAATTTTTGCTTCCCTCATTTCCCTCCGTCCTTTCATCTTCCGCTTCTGCACCTGCTATCCCCTTGCCTCAGGATGTCCCGCAAAAACCTCTTTTGAAATAAATCCTTACAAACGACGATCCCATCGACTCGACTGCCACTAATTACTACGATTACCACTAATCACTTCCATTACCACTAATCAATACCACTACCACTAATCAATACCATTACCACTGATCACTACCATTACCAGTACTCCTGCCACTGCCACCGCCAATGCCCGAATGTCCGTCCCCTGCTTTTATTACACGTTATCCCATCCACTCAGCTTCCGCGCAATGAACCTAGCACGCCCGCTTGCGTGCTATCCCCTTCACTCAGCAACGGTTTGACCACGATGACTTTGTTTTATATTTTTTTCTGTTTTCTTCCAGTTAACCGATATGCTGCTGAGTCGAAGGGAGAGCGTGTAAGGCTGAGGCAACCTGAGCCACGGGGATAGCGTGTAAGGAGGCGACAACTTGCTTAGCCAAGGGGATATCACGTAAGGAAGCGACAACTTGCTGCGTCAAGGGGATAACACGTAAGGAGGCGACAACTTGCTGAGCCAAGGGGATTTCACGTAAGGAAGCGGCAACCTGCTGAGCCAAGGGGATAGCGCGTAAGAAAGCGATAACTTACTGAACCAAGGACATACCACAAAAGAAAGCGGCAACTTGCTGAGTCAAGGGGATACCACGTAAGAAAGCGACAACTTGCTGAGCCTAGGGGATTTCACGTAAGAAAGCGGCAACTTGCTGAGTCAAGGGGAGACCACGTAAGGAAGCGGCAACTAGCTGAGTCAAGGGGATACCAAGTAAGAAAGCGGCAACCTGCTGAACCAAGGGGATAACCACGTAAAGGAAGCGACAACTAGCTGAGCCAAGGGGATACCACGTAATATCCGAGGAAATGGAACAAAAAAAGGCCAGCGGACGTCGTCCAAAGGCCATTTTCGCTCACCTGTTTTAGAAACGAACGCTCAAGTTGCTCAACGTGCCGAACATGTAACTGCGGTGGATCGGTTCGGGCACGGCCGCAGGGTCGCCTGCTCCGAACGCGATGAAATAGGGCACGAAATGCTCCGCGCGCGGAACCGCGGCGCGAGCCATCGGGGCGAGCTCCTCGTAGCGGAACAGCTCGTCGAGCTGCCGGTTCACCGTGCGCTCAACCAGCCAGTCGTCGAACGCAACGGCCCAAGGCTCGGGCGTCGTCTGGCCCCATTTGACGATACGCAAATTGTGCACCGTGACACCGCTGCCGATGACAAGGATACCGTCGTCGCCCAGTCCGCGCAGCGCGGCGCCGATTGCGAATTGCCGATCCGGCGGGACGTACGGATTGACCGAAATTTGGACGACCGGAACGTCCGCCTCCGGATACATCCGGTACAGCAGCGTCCAAGAGCCGTGATCCAATCCTCGCCGATAATCGCGCTCGGCCGGCAAGCCCGCCTTCGTCAGCCGCTCGGCCACGAGATCGGCGACGGCGGAGGAGCCCCGCGCGGGATATTTTACTTGATACAACTCATCCGGAAACCCGCCGAAGTCGTAAATCGTTTCGTACACGTCGTCGGAGGACGAAATGGTCGTCTCCTCTTCTTCCCAATGCGCCGTAAAAATGACGATCGTTTTCGGTTTGCCGATGTTTCCCGCCAATTGCCCCAAAAAATCCGCGTAAGGCGTCTGCTCGATCGCCAGCATCGGGGACCCGTGCGCTAAAAATAAAGAAGGCATCTTCATAGGAGCACTCCCTTTAGTTACTTATTGTAACTAAGTTATCATCAGTAAAATTAGCTGTCAATCCATCTTCTAGCCTTCTCGTAATCCTCCGGCGTATTCATATTAAACAGCGCTCTTTCGTCCGGATCGAGCAGTGCGAAGCGGTCTTCCGGAACGATCGACGCCTGCAGCCGGTCGATCCAGCCCATCACCTTGCGGCCGCCTTCGGTCCGGTACGCCTGCAAAGCAGTCAGCGCATCCTTCCGATACACCGCGAACAATGGCTGCAGCCGGCCGCCGCGCACGGGCACCGCCGCCTGTACGCCCTCCTTCTCGCAAATGTCGAACAGCAGCGACGCGATGTCCCATCGAGCGAACGGCATGTCGGCCGCGCATGCCAGGAAACAATCGCAATCGCTCCCCGACATCGCCGCTTCTATGCCGGCTAACGGGCCGGCCGATGGTTCCGCATCGGTCAGCCAGCGAATCTGAACACCGTCCGCGGCTTCTTCTGCGCGAGCTCGCAGCGCCCGATCCGCGCCGTACGGAAGCACGACGGCAAGATCGTCCGCCTTTCCGGCGAACGCGGATGCAAGTCTGCCCAGCACCGGCACGCCGCCGAGCGGCAGCAGCCATTTTTCGGCGCCCATGCGCCGGTTTTCCCCGCCTGCCAGCAGGATGACTCCTCTTTTCATGTTCAGCCTCCGCCCATCATTCTTCGTTTAGCATATCACGATGCGCCGTTAATGAAAAAAAGCCCCGGGTCGACGCGAGGTCAACCCGGAGCTTCATGCTCAAGCCGTTAATTAAGCGTAATACGTCTCCGGCTGCAGGCGCCAAGCCGACAACGCGGCGACGTCCTGTTCGCGGATACGGTTCGTCGAAAGCGCCGCGTCGATCAACGCGGTGTAGTTCGACAGCGTCCGCAGCGGAACGCCGGCCGAACGGAACGCCTCTTCCGCTTTCTCGAATTGATAGGAGAAAATCGCGAGCACGGCGAGCGCTTGTCCGCCCGCTTCGTTCACGGCTTGCGCAGCCTTCAGCGAGCTGCCGCCGGTCGAAATCAAGTCTTCGATGACGACGACCTTCTTCCCTGCGGGCACTTCGCCTTCGATCAAGTTTTGCTTGCCGTGGCCCTTCGCTTTGTCGCGCACATAGATCATCGGCAAGCTTAACTTCTGGGCGACCCACGCCGCATGCGGGATGCCGGCCGTCGCGGTGCCCGCGACGACCTCCGCCTGCGGGTAATGCTCGCGGATGAGCGACGCGAAGCCTTCCGCGATCGCATCCCGCACCTGCGGGTGCGACATCGTCAGCCGATTGTCGCAATAAATCGGCGATTTGATGCCGCTCGTCCACGTGAACGGCTGCTCCGGCCGCAGCGAAACGGCTCCGATGGATAACAGCGCTTCGGCGATTTGACGTTCCAACGATAAGGTCGTCATGGACGAGCCTCTCCCTTCGCGTTCTCGATTTCTTCTACGATGCGCAGCAGCGCTTCCCGCGGATCCGGCGCTTTCGTGATCGGCCGGCCGATGACGAGATAGTCCGCGCCGTTCGCCAGCGCTTTCGCCGGCGTCATGACGCGCGCTTGATCGCCAACGTCGGCCCCGGCGGGGCGGATGCCCGGCGTTACCGTGACGAAGTCGGCGCCGCACGCCGCCTTCACCGCCGCCGCCTCGAGCGCCGAGGACACGACGCCGTGGAGGCCTGCGGCTTTCGCCAGCGCGGCGTAGCGGACGACGACGTCGGCGAGCGGCGCGTCGATACCGATCTCGCGGCGCATCGTCTCTTCCGTCGTCGACGTCAGCTGCGTGACGGCGATGACGAGCGGCGTTTCGCCGGTCGTGCTCGCTTCGCCCGCCGCCTCGACCGCCGCGCGCATCATCGCGCTGCCGCCGGCTGCGTGCACGTTGAACATGTCGACGCCGAGCTTCGACGCCGAACGGGCGGCGCCGGCCACCGTGTTCGGGATGTCATGAAATTTCAAGTCCAAGAAAATTCGGTGGCCCTGCGCCTTCAGCCGGCGAACGAGGTCGGGCCCCGCCGCGTAATACAGCTCCATCCCGACCTTCATCCAGCAAGGGATGCCCTCGAGGCGCGAGGCGAGCGCGAGCGCCGCCTCCGCATCGGGGACATCGAGCGCCACCATGATCGGATGGCTGCGTGCCGACATTAGCGTACCTCGAGCGGCGTTTTATTTTTCGAGAAGCTGCCCGAGCTGACGAAGCCCGGCATATGACCCGTCGAGAAGTGAATCGCCTGCAGCATGCCGAGCAGCGCGCGCACCGTATCGAGGGATGTCATACATACGACGCCGTTCTCGACCGCTTCGCGGCGGATGCGGAAGCCGTCGCGCTCCGGCGTTTTGCCTTTTGTCAGCGTGTTGACGACGAACTGCGCTTCGCCGGTCCGAATCATGTCGAGAATGTTCGGGCTGCCTTCGCTCAGCTTGTGCACGTGATCGACCGGCATGCCGGCGTCCATCAGCGTTTGCGCCGTGCCGCCCGTCGCGTAGACGCGATAGCCGAGCTCGACGAAGCCGCGGAATACGTCGACCGCGTCGTCCTTGTCTTTGTCCGCGATCGTCGCGATGATGTTGCCGGAAAGCGGGATTTTCATGCCCGAACCGATCAACCCTTTGTACAACGCCTTCGAGAAGTTGAGGTCGCGGCCCATGACTTCGCCCGTCGACTTCATTTCAGGTCCGAGCGTCGTGTCGACGCGGCGCAGCTTCGCGAACGAGAATACCGGCACCTTGACCGACACATGGTCGTCTTCGGCCCACAGGCCGTTGTTGAAGCCGAGGTCCTTCAGTTTCGCGCCGAGGATGACCTTCGTCGCTACGTTCGCCATCGGCACGCCCGTCACTTTGCTAAGGAACGGAACCGTACGGGACGAACGCGGGTTCACTTCGATAATATAGATTTTTCCTTTATAGATAACGAACTGAATGTTCACGAGACCGACAACCTTGAGCGCCTTCGCGATCGACGTCGTCATCTCGACGATTTGCGCCTTCATTTCCGCGGACAGCGTCTGCGGCGGGTACACTGCGATCGAGTCGCCGGAGTGAACGCCCGCGCGCTCGATATGCTCCATGATGCCCGGGACGAGCACCGTCTCGCCGTCGCAGATCGCGTCGACTTCGACTTCTTTGCCGAGCATGTAGCGGTCGATCAGAACCGGGTGCTCCGGATTGACCTTCACCGCTTCTTCCATATAACGGAGCAGCTCTTCTTCCGAGTAGACGATCTCCATCGCGCGTCCGCCGAGGACGTACGACGGGCGCACGAGCACCGGATAACCGAGCTTCTCCGCCGTGCCGGCCGCTTCGTCCACGGACGTCACCGTGCTGCCCGGAGGCTGCGCGATGTCGAGCGAGCGGAGCAGCGCTTCGAATTTCTTCCGATCTTCCGCCGAGTCGATCGACTCGAGGTCGGAGCCGAGGATGCGTACGCCGGCGCGAGCGAGCGGACCGGCGAGGTTGATCGCCGTTTGGCCGCCGAACTGGACGATAACGCCGACCGGCTTCTCCTGCTCGATGACGTTCATCACGTCTTCAAAGAAGAGCGGCTCGAAGTACAGGCGGTCGGACGTATTGAAGTCCGTCGACACCGTCTCCGGGTTGTTGTTGATGATGACCGCTTCGTAGCCTGCGTCTTGGATCGCCCAAACCGCATGCACGGTCGAGTAGTCGAACTCGATGCCTTGGCCGATCCGAATCGGACCGGAGCCGAGCACGACGACCTTCGGCTTGTTCGATTCGACGACTTCGTTCTCGGTTTCGTACGTCGAGTAGTAGTACGGCGTGGACGCTTCGAACTCGGCCGCGCACGTGTCGACCATTTTATAAACCGGCTTGAGCCCTTGCGACAAACGCAGCGTGCGGATGTCGGATTCGACCGTCAGCTCCGTATGGCCGCCTTCTTTGCGCAGCTCGGCGATCGCGCGGTCGGTGAACCCTTTGCGCTTCGCGGCTTTGAGCAGCTCCGGCGTCAATTCCTCGACGCGCAGCTTGTTCTCGAACGCGACGATCGATTGAATGCCGCGCAAGAACCACCAGTCGACCTTCGTCAGCTCCTGCAGATCGAGCAAGTCCCATCCGCGGCGCAATCCTTCCGCGATCAAGAACAGGCGCTCGTCGTCCGGGCGAATGAGGCGGCTTTTCAGCGTTTCGTCGTCGAGCGTCGCGGCGTCCTTCAGGTGCAGGCGATGCACGCCGATCTCGAGCGAGCGAACCGCTTTATGGATCGATTCCTCGAACGTGCGGCCGATCGCCATGACTTCGCCGGTCGCCTTCATCTGCGTGCCGAGCTTCCGGTTCGCGTGGATGAACTTATCGAACGGCCAGCGCGGAATTTTGGACACGATGTAGTCGAGCGTCGGCTCGAAGCAAGCGTACGTCTGGCCCGTGACCGGGTTGACGAGCTCGTCAAGCGTATAGCCGACGGCGATTTTCGCGGCCATCTTCGCGATCGGGTAGCCCGTCGCCTTCGACGCGAGCGCCGAGGAACGGCTGACGCGCGGGTTCACTTCGATAACGTAATATTGGTACGAATGCGGGTCGAGCGCGAATTGCACGTTGCAGCCGCCTTCGATGTTGAGCGCGCGAATGATTTTGAGCGATGCCGTCCGCAGCATTTGGTACTCGCGGTCAGACAGCGTTTGGCTCGGCGCCACGACGATGCTGTCGCCCGTATGCACGCCGACCGGGTCGAAGTTTTCCATGTTGCAGACGACGATGCAGTTGTCGTTCGCGTCGCGCATAACTTCGTACTCGACTTCCTTCATGCCGGCGATGCTCTTCTCGACGAGACATTGCCCGATCGGCGAATAGCGCAGACCCGAGGACACAATTTCGACGAGCTCTTCTTCCGTGTGGCAAATGCCGCCGCCCGTGCCGCCGAGCGTGTACGCCGGGCGGACGATGATCGGGTAGCCGATTTCGTTCGCGAAGTCGAGCGCCTGCGGCACCGTCGTGACGATGACGCTCTCCGGCACCGGCTGCTCCAGCTCGCGCATCAAATCGCGGAACAGATCGCGGTCTTCCGCTTTCTCGATCGCCGTCAGCTGCGTGCCGAGCAGCTTGACGCCTTCCTTCTCCAGAATGCCGGCTTTCGCCAGCTCGACCGCCATGTTAAGGCCCGTCTGTCCGCCGAGCGTCGGCAGCAACCCGTCCGGGCGCTCTTTGCGAATGATGCTCGACACGAACTCCAGCGTGATCGGTTCGATGTATACCCGGTCGGCCATGTTCGTATCGGTCATAATCGTCGCCGGGTTGCTATTAATCAGGATAACTTCGTAACCTTCTTCTTTCAGCGCCTGGCACGCCTGCGTGCCTGCATAGTCGAACTCCGCCGCCTGTCCGATGACGATCGGGCCGGAGCCGATAACCAATATCTTCTTAAGCTTCTCGTTTTTTGGCATTTTTCGTCATACCCCCCGTGCGAGCAACTCGAGCTCGGTTTGGCGCGCCTGCTTCGGGCGCTCCGCGTGAAATTTCCGTACCATCGTCAGGAAGTCGTCGAACAAGTAGCTCGAATCGAACGGACCCGGCGATGCTTCCGGATGGTACTGTACCGAAAACGCCGGCAGACTTTCGTGTTTCAAGCCTTCGATCGTGCCGTCGTTGTTGTTGATGTGCGTCTTCACGAGACCCGTGCCCGCGAGCGATTCCTCTTTCACGGTGTAGCCGTGGTTTTGCGAAGTGATGTAGCAGCGGCCGGATTCGAGATCTTTGACCGGATGGTTGCCGCCGCGGTGACCGAACTTCAGCTTCTCCGTGTCGGCGCCGCAAGCGAGCGCGAACAACTGGTGGCCGAGGCAGATACCGAAAATCGGAAGCTTGCCGAGCAGCGCTTTGATCGTTTCGACCGCGTGCGGCACGTCCTTCGGATCCCCAGGACCGTTGGAGAGCAAAATGCCGTCCGGACGGAGGCGCAAAATTTGCTCAGCGGTCGTATCATGCGGCACGACGACGACGTCGCAGTCGCGGCGCGTCAAGTCGCGCAGGATGCCGCTCTTCGAGCCGAAGTCGACGAGCACGATGCGCTGGTCTTTGCCCGGCGAGTTGTAGACGCTCTTCGTGGAGACGCGGGACACTTGGTCGCGCAGCAGTTCCGACGCGCCGAGACGCTCGCGCAGCTCTTCCACGCGAATGTCGCCCGTGGCGATGATGCCTTTCATCGTGCCGTGGCTGCGGATTTTGCGCGTCAGCATCCGGGTGTCGATGTCGCTGATGCCGACGATGCCGTACTCCTTCAGCATATCGCCGAGCGAGTACTGCGCGCGCCAGTTGCTCGGCACTTCCTCATGCCGGCGAACGACGAAGCCGTGCACGAACGGACGGACCGCTTCGAAATCGTCGCGCGTAATGCCGTAGTTCCCGATCAGCGGGAACGTCATCGTGACGATTTGTCCGCAGTAAGACGGATCGCTGAGCACTTCCTGGTAACCCGTGATCCCCGTATTGAAAACGACCTCGCCGACCTGCTGGCCTTCTCCGCCGAATGACGTTCCTTCGAACAATGTTCCGTCTTCCAAGTACAATTTAGCCAACAATTTCGCCACTCCCCTTTTCAGCTAGCTCTGACCATACTATGTTGCCGCCAAGCATTGTGAGCTTCGGCCAACCTTTCAATTTCCAACCCGTAAACGGGGTGTTTTTCCCTTTGCTCGCGAACGTGGACGGATCGACCGCGCGCTCTTCTTCGAGATCGATGATCGTGATATCCGCCGGCGCGCCGACTTCGAGGCGTCCCGTCGGGAGACCGAACAGCTCCGCAGGCTTCGACGTAAGCCGCTCGAGCACGAACGGCAGCGACCATCGTCCCGTCGCGACGAACTTCGTGTACAGCAGCGGGAAACACGTTTCGAGACCGACGATGCCGAACGGCGCCCGCTCGATGCCGCGGGCCTTCTCTTCTTCGCTGTGCGGCGCGTGGTCGGTGACGAAAATGTCGATCGTTCCGTCCTCCACCGCCGCGATCATCGCTTCGACGTCCCGCGGCGAACGGAGCGGCGGATTCATTTTCCAGTTGGCGTCCATCGAATCCGGAATGTCTTCGTCGCTAAGCAGCAAATGGTGCGGGCACACCTCGGCGGTCACCTTGACGCCGACCTGCTTGCCGAGCTTGATGAGCCGCGCCGATTGCTCCGTCGAAACGTGGCATACGTGGTAGTGAACGCCCGTCGCTTCCGCGAGCAAAATGTCGCGGCCGACATGGATCGCTTCCGATTCGTTCGGAATGCCCGGAAGACCGTGCCGCTTCGCGAACGCGCCGTCCGTGAACGCCGCCCCGCCCGGCAGCACCGAGTCGTCCTCGCAATGCGCGATGATCGGCATGCCGAGCGCCGCCGCGCGCTTCATCGCTTCCTTCATCATGCCGGCGCTCTGCACGCCGACGCCGTCGTCGGTAAAGCCGATCGCGCCCGCCTCGCGGAGCGCCTCGAAATCCGTCAGCTCGCGGCCGAGCTCGCCGACCGTGATGCAGCCGTACGGCAGCACGCGCGTCATGCCGACGCTTTGCGCGCGATCGACAACTTTGCGCACCGTCTCCGCTTTGTCGAGCACCGGGCGCGTGTTCGGCATCGCGGCGACCGTCGTGAAGCCGCCTTTCGCCGCCGACTTCGATCCCGTCTCGATGTCTTCCTTATATTCGAAACCCGGTTCGCGAAAATGTACGTGCATATCGATAAGTCCTGCGGATACGAGTCTGCCGCCCGCGTCGACCGTCTCGTGGCCGTTCGTGCCTTCCTCCGGCGCCGCCCCGTCGACGATGCGGACGATCGCGCCGCCCTCCGACAATATCGCCACGTCTTTCCCTTCGGCCGTTCGACCGTTAACGATCCAAATTCCCATCCCGGTTCTCCCTTCGATTGTTGCTGCAAGTTTCACCCAAGGCGGGCGATTACGCTAATGCTCTTTCCAACACCGCCATGCGGATCGGCACGCCGTTCGCCATCTGCTCGAAAATTTTCGAGCGTTCGCATTCCACCAGCGCGTCGTCGATTTCGACGTTCCGGTTGACCGGCGCCGGGTGCATGATGATCGCATGAGACGCCATGCGGGAAGCGCGCTCCTCGGTCAGGCCGTACGCGGCGCGATAATCCTCCGCGGAACGGAACAAGCCGTCTTCGTGGCGTTCGAGCTGCACGCGGAGCATCATGACGACGTCCGAGCGAAGCGCTTCTTCGATCGTCACGTAAGGCGCGTACGCTTCAAGCTCCGGCGCCTTCATGTTGTCCGGCGCGCACAGTTTGACGCTTGCTCCCATCTCCCGCAGCGCCCACAGATTCGAACGCGCGACGCGGGAGTGCCGGATGTCGCCGACAATCGACACCGTGAGGCCCGCGATAGCGCCGAAATGCTTGCGCATCGTGTACAGGTCGAGCATTGCCTGCGTTGGATGCTCGTTGTTGCCGTCGCCGGCGTTGATGAGCGGCACCCGGATGCGCTCGGCGAGCTCCTGCATGACGCCGACTGCCTTGATGCGCACGACGCCGCCGTGGATGCCCATCGACTCGAGCGTCTTCACGGTATCGTAGATCGACTCGCCCTTCTGGACGCTCGACGCCGCCGCCGCGAAGTTGAGCACCTCGGCGCCGAGCCGTTTCTCCGCCACTTCGAAGGAAAAGCGCGTCCTCGTGCTGTTTTCGAAAAACATGTTGGCTACGAAACGCCCGCTCAGCAGGCTGGATACCGGCGCCGTTTGCGCCTCCCAGTAAGCCGCTCGATCGAGCAGCGCTTCGAGCTCGCTCTTCGGCAGTCCGCGGAGACCGATGAAATGGTTCGGCTTCGTCGCCGTCTGCAGTATGTTCATACGTCTCCCCTCCTTTTGCCGGTCAGCGTTACTTCGTCTTTGCCGTCCACTTCAAGCAAGCTGACGTGAATCGATTCCAGCTTAGAGGTGGGTACGTTCTTGCCTACGTAGTCAGGTCGAATCGGCAGCTCCCGATGGCCGCGGTCGACGAGCACCGCGAGTTGGATCATTTGGGGCCGTCCCCCGTCCATCAAGGCGTCCATCGCCGCGCGAACCGTGCGTCCTGTATACAGCACGTCGTCGAACAAGACGATTTTGCGTCCGACGATAAGCTCCGGGTCGATTTGCGGCCCGGCCGCCCCTTTCGAAGCGGTGCCGACGTCGTCGCGGTAGTTCGTAATATCGATGTCGCCGACCGGCACGCGCGGACCTTCGATTTCGGCGATCCGCTCGGAAATGCGGCGGGCCAAGTAGATGCCTCGCGTGCGAATTCCGATAAACGTACAATTGTCAACGCCCTTATTTTTTTCCAAGATCTCGTGCGCGATGCGGGTAAGCGCCCGCCGAATCGCCGTTTCGTCCATCAGCAGCGTTTTCGTCTCCGCCATTGTCGTCCGCCTGCCCTTATCCAGAATGAAATCGGCCAACAAAAAACTCCTTACCGGGAGCGGTAAGGAGTTGTACGCACGGAAACCAAGCGTGCCGGTTGCGGGTATTCGCGATTTGTGCGCACACAAGCCGCGACGATGCCGCATCGACATCTTCGTCTTCGAGTCGTTCACCTTGCCAGCCTCACGGGACTGCCCTTTAAAGGTGCGTATTTGGTTATTGAGATTATGCCACGAACCTAACGTTCAAGTCAACCCATTTTGTGCTATGATGTTGTTACTTTGTGTAGGCAGGTGTCGATTTATGTTAGAGCATTTAGTACGCGGCGACATTCGGGACATCGCGATTTCCGGCATTCGCCAAATGGCGAACCGGGTCGCCCAGTATAAAGACGTTCTGTCGCTGACGATCGGACAGCCCGATTTCCCGACGCCGCAGCATATCGTGGACGCGGCGTCGCGCGCCGCGAACGCGGGCAAAACCGTATACACCCCGAACGCGGGCCTGCCGGAGCTGCGAGACGCCGCGGCGGCGTTCGTTCGGACGAAGTACGGTCTCGACTACCGCGGGGCGGACGAGACGCTCGTCACCGTCGGAGCGAGCCAGGCGATTGATATGGCGCTGCGCACCATTCTCGAGCCCGGCGTCGAGGTCGTGCTGCCCGGCCCCGTATACCCGGGCTACGAGCCGCTCATCCGGATGTGCGGCGCCGTCCCCGTGTACGTCGACGTGACCGGGAGCGGCTTCAAGCTGACCGCCGAGCTGCTCGAGCCGGCGCTGACCGACAAGACGCGCTGCGTCATTCTGGCGTCGCCGTCGAACCCGACAGGCGCGGCGCTGTCGCCCGAGGAGCTGTCGGCGCTCGCCGAGCTGCTCTCGCGCCGGGATCTATTCGTCATCTCCGACGAAATCTACAGCGAGCTCGTATACGATCGTCCGCACGCGTCCATCGCCGCCTTCCCCGGCATGCGGGATCGCACGATCGTCGTCAACGGGCTGTCGAAGTCGCATTCGATGACGGGGTGGCGCATCGGCTTTACGTTCGCGCCGGCGTACCTCACCCAGCACATGGTCAAAGTGCTGCAATACAACGTCACCTGCGCGGCGTCGGTGAGCCAATACGCGGCGCTCGAGGCGCTGACGGCGGGCATCGACGACGCGCTCCCGATGCGCGAGGCGTACATCGCCCGCCGCGATTACGCGTACGAGCGGCTCGCCGCGATCGGCTTCGACGTCGCGAAGCCGGAGGGCGCGTTTTACATCTTCCCGTCGATCCGCCGGTTCGGCCTCGATTCGACGACGTTCGCCTATCGGCTGCTCGACGAACAGCGCGTCGCCGTCGTGCCCGGCAGCGCCTTTACCGCGCTCGGCGAAGGCTACATCCGCCTATCGTACGCCTGCTCGATGGAAACGCTCGGCGCCGCGCTCGACCGCCTCGAAGCTTTCGTAAATTCTTTGCGGTAATGTACCGATCATCCACCCTCATCTCATGCGAAAAAACCTCCGCGCGACTTGCGTCACGCGGAGGTTCCTATTTTCCGAATGTATTCGCTCATAAGCCGGATCGCCACGTCGATCGCGCCTTCGCTCGGCTCGATCTTCGCATGATGCAGCCCGTACGGCGTGTCGACGCCGAGCCAAAACATAAAGCCCGGAATCTCCTTCAGGAAGTACCCGAAGTCCTCCCCCGTCATCGCCGCGTCACATTCGATCAGCTTCACGTCCGGCTGCTCGGCTCGCACCCAGTCCATGAACGCAGCCGTTTCCGCCTCATGATTATACACTTGGTAATAATTAGAGCCGTAATCGAGCTCCGCTTTGACGCCGAAGCCAGCTTCGAGCCCGTCGAGCAGCGCTTCGATGCGCGACTTCACTGCCGGCATCGAGCCTTCCGACAGCGTTCGGATCGTCCCTTCGAGGCGCACATGGTCGGCGATAATGTTCTGCCGCGTCCCGCCTTGGATGACGCCGAGCGTCACGACCGCGGATTCGAGCGGGTTGACGTTGCGCGCGACGATCGTCTGCAGCTGCATGACGAGCGAGGCGGCGGCGACGATCGTGTCGTTCGTCTTATGCGGGAACGCCGCATGACCGCCGACGCCGCGCAGGTCGATGAACAGCTCGGACGTGTTCGCGAACAGTGTGCCGGCCCGGGTCGCGATCGTGCCGACCGGGTATTCCGGCGCGACGTGCAGCGCCATCATGAGGTCCGGCTTCCACGCCCGGAACTCCTCGCTCTCCATCATCGGCTTCGCGCCGCCCGGGCCTTCTTCCGCCGGCTGGAAGACGATCAGCACGTCGTCGTCGACCGGACGGTCCACGACGGCTGTCAAGACGCCGAGCGCGATCGCCATGTGCATATCGTGGCCGCAGGCGTGCATGAAGCCGGGATGCTCCGAGCGGAATGGGTACGACGTGTCCTCCTCGATCGCGAGGCCGTCCATGTCCGCTCGGTACCCGATGCATCGGCTGCCGACGCGCCCCTTCACCCGCGCGAGCACGCCCGTCCGCCACGTCTTGACTTCAAGGCGGTCCTGCGGCAGCCGGGCGATGTAGTCGAGCAAATACCGCTGCGTCTTGAACTCCTGGAAGCCCGGCTCCGGGATGCGGTGCAGCTCGCGCCGGACGGCGGCGAAATTGGTCGCAGCCCCCGCAGCCATTACTTCAGGTTCCGCAGCTCTTGGATAATTTCCGTCTTCGACTTCGTCTTCTCGTCGACCATCTTGATGACGCGAGCCGGTACGCCCGCGACGACCGCGTTGGCCGGCACGTCTTCCACGACGACGGCGCCCGCCGCGACGACGGCGCCCGCGCCTACGCGCACGCCTTCGAGAATGACCGCGTTCGCGCCGATCATGACGTTGTCTTCAATGACGACCGGCTGCGCGGACGGCGGCTCGATGACGCCGGCAAGGACGGCGCCTGCGCCCACGTGGCACATTTTACCGACCTGGACGCGGCCGCCGAGCGTCGCGTTCATGTCGATCATCGTGCCTTCGCCGATGACGCAGCCGATGTTGAGCAGCGCGCCCATCATGATGACGGCGTTGTCGCCGATCGTCACCATGTCGCGGATGATCGCGCCCGGCTCGATACGCGCGTTGACGTTTTTCAGATCGAGCAGCGGAATGGCCGAATTGCGGCGGTCGTTTTCGATTTCATAATACTCGATCGTCGACGCGTTCGCTTCGAGGATCGGCTTCACTTCCGCGAGGTCGCCGAACAATACGCCGCCGCCAGTGCCGAATTCGAACACTTTCACGTTGCCGGCGTCGCCGGAAATGGAGCCTTTGTAATACACCTTTACCGGCGTAACTTTTTTGCTGTTCTTAATAAAGTTGATAATCTCCATCGTATCCATCGAATAAAGCCCTCCTAGAGAAATATAAGTAAAGTGTTCCGAGGAACACGTCTTACGAAAAACGGATTACGACAACCTTAGATGCTCGATAAATTCCTGCATTTCGTCGGGAATCGGCGCCTCGAACGTCAGCCGTTCCCCCGTGCGCGGATGCGTAAAGCCGAGCACCGCCGCATGCAGGGCTTGTCCAGGAACGTTCATCGTACGGGTGCGCGAGCGGCCGTAGACGGGATCGCCGACAAGCGGGTGACCGATGAATTTCATATGTACGCGGATTTGATGCGTCCGGCCGGTCTCCAGCATCAGCTCGACGACCGTGTGCTCCGCGAACCGCTCGAGCACGACGAAATGCGTCACCGCATGTTTGCCGCCCCGATCCGTCACCGTAAACAGCTTCCGATCCTGCGGATCGCGGCCGATCGGCGCGTCGATCGTGCCTTGGTCGTGCTGCAGCACGCCGTGCACGACGGCGACGTAGCGCCGCGTCACCGAATGCTCCTTGAGCTGCGCGGCAAGGGAATTGTGAGCGACGTCGTTCTTCGCCGCCATCAGCAGCCCGGACGTATCTTTGTCGATCCGGTGCACGATGCCGGGGCGAATTTCGCCGTTAATGCCCGACAAATCTTTGCAATGGTACATAAGCGCATTGACGAGCGTCCCGCTCCGGTGGCCGACCGCCGGGTGCACGACCATGCCCCGCGGCTTGTTGACGACGATGACGTCCGAATCCTCGTACTTCACGTCGAGCGGAATCGGCTCCGGCACGAGCTCCGTCAGCTCCGGCTCCGGCGGCCGCACGACGACCTCGTCGCCAACCGACAATTTATAATTCGGCTTCACCGCCGCGCCGTTCACCGTGACGTGGCCGTCGCGAACCCAATCCTGCAGCTGCGACCGGGACACGTCCTCGAGCGCCTCCGCGAGCATTTTGTCGATTCGCTCTCCTGCCTCGTCCTCGCCGATCTCCAGCGCGAACGCTTCGAACTCATCCGTTGACGGAATCATGCGACGTCCTCCGTTTCTCGCGTCTCGTTTCCAATAGCGTGTCCAAGATGACGAGCGCGATGCCGACGCAGATGCCGGAATCCGCTACGTTAAAAATCGGAAAGTCGTACACGAATGGAATGCCGATGCCGCGGAAATCGAACTTGAAATCGAAAAAGTCGACGACTTCGCCGAGCCGGACCCGGTCGACGAAATTGCCGAGCGCTCCGCCAAGCAGCAGCGACAGCGCGAGCGGCATCAGCTTCCGCCCTTCGCGGATCGTCCGCAGCATATAGTACACGATGCCGATCACGACGATAATCGTGACGACGATAAAAAACACGCGTTGATCCTGCAAAATGCCCCACGCCGCTCCGCGATTGCGGTGAGACGTCAGCGAGAAAAAGTCGCCCCATACCGGGATGACTTCTCTGATCTCCATGCGCGTCACGACGAGCCATTTCGTCCATTGATCAAGCAGTAAAACGATGAGCGCTATTAGCCAAAAGATCAACGTCTGTGCCTCCTGTCGGAATCGAAATTCCAACCGTCATTGTAACATAGCATTCCCCAGAACGTCCACGTTGTGCCCGTCCGCCTAGCAATTCCCGCTCGTAAAACATCTGATGCGGGCGAACCATAAGGTTACTACCTAGGGAAGGGGAGCCGCAACGATGGACATGCTGCAGAAGCCGCAATTGAATCAACTGCGGAACAACCTCATACGCGAGCGGGACGAGCTGACGAGCCGTCTTGAACATAGCGACAAGTTCGGCATGAACGAGCCGATGGGCATCGAGCTCGGCGAGTTGTCCCTCGTCGACAACCATCCGGGGGATATCGGCTCGGAGATGTTCGAACGCGGCAAAGACTTGGCCTTGACCGAGCTGTGGGAGCACCAGGTCGAAAAAATCGAAGCCGCGCTCGAGCGCATGGACAACGGCACGTACGGCCGCTGCCTCGAATGCGGGGAGCCGATTCCGCTCGAACGGCTAGAAGCGCTGCCTTCCGCCGAGTATTGCATCAAACACGTGCCTGACGACGACACGTCGTACCGCAGGCCGCGGGAAGAAAAGTTTCTCGCCCCGGCGATGCGCTCGGATATGGACCATGACGACACGACCCAGTTCGACGGCGAAGACGCCTGGCAAATCGTCGAACGGTGGGGCACATCCAATACGCCGGCGCTGCAGGAAGGCCGCGAACTGACGGATTACAACGATATGTACATCGAGTCGGACGAAAACGAAGGCTACGTCGAGCCGCTCGAGAGCTTTTTAGCTACCGACATGTACGGCAACAACGTAACCTTCATCCGCAACGACGAATATCAGCGTTATATGGAACAAGGGGAAGGCTACGGCCTGCTCGAGCCCGATCGGTACGAGGACGACGATCTGCGCTGATCGACCGCCGCGCCTTCATCAATAATACATTCCGCCCTTGTTCATATGCGCTTGCACCGACTCGACCAGATCGGCGATGTAATGCCCGATGATGGGCAGATCGAGCGCGCCGATCTGGCGTAGTACATACACGATCGTCGCCGAAAAAACGGTGACGCCGATCGCGATGCCGACGCCTCTGGCCGCGCCGGCGATTAAATTTTGAATAATGAGCCGGCGCGGAGAGTTCAGGAGCTGCACGTATTCCGCCAGCTGTGCCCGTTCCAGATGATTCGCGATCGCTTCCACCTGAGATTTCAGCTTGTCGGGCGCTGCCGTCCCCTCGCTCGCCATTCTCATCACTCCTTATCGCCTTAAAGAACTGTCAGCTGTTTGACCACTTCCGTGCAGCGGTCGCACAGCGTCGGATGATCCTCGTGCGTGCCAACCTCCGGCGTGACGATCCAGCATCGTTCGCACTTCTCGCCTTCCGCCGTTTCCACCTTCACCGCGACGCCTTTCAGCGCCAGGGCATCCGCAGGCGCAGCGTCTTCGCTGACGACCGCTTCCGAGACGATGAACAGCTTCTCGAGTTCGTCGAATTGCGAAAGCAGCGACGCCGTTTCCGCCGACGGGTACAACACGACCTTCGCGCTCAAGCTGTTGCCGATGCGCTTGTCTTTCCGCGCGACTTCGAGCGCTTTGAGCACTTCGTCGCGCACGTCGATGAGCGCTTCCCACTTCTTCTCGAGCGCCGCGTCGAACCATTCCGAGCGAACCGGCGAGAACACGGTCGTCTGTACCGTCTTGCTATCGACGCCCGGAATGAACGCCCACACTTCGTCCGCCGTATGCGGCAGAATCGGCGCGATCAGCTGCGTGACCGTCAGCAGCGATTCGTGCATGACGAACTGCGTATGCTTTCTCGCCACGCTGTCGGCCGCGTCCGCGTACAAGCGATCCTTCATGATGTCGAGGTAGAAGGCGCTCATTTCGACCGCGAGGAAATGGTGCACCGCCTGATATACGGTGTGGAACTCATACTTCTCGTACGCGTTCAGCACCTTCTCCTTCATCCGCTCGAGGCGGATGAGCGCGAACCGGTCGAGCTCCGACAGCTCGGCGATGTCGAATCGGTCGTTCGCCGGATCGAAGCCGGACAAGTTGCCGAGATAAAACCGCAGCGTGTTGCGGATTTTCCGGTACACTTCCGCCGTCTGCTGCAGGATCCCATCGGACAAACGCTGGTCGGACTGGTAATCGGTCGAAGAAACCCACAACCGTAGGATGTCCGCCCCCAGCTGGTTGCATACTTTCAGCGGATCGACCGTGTTGCCGAGCGACTTGGACATTTTCCGGCCTTCGCCGTCGAGCGTAAAGCCGTGGCTTAGCACCGCTTTGTACGGCGCGCGGCCGTGGACGGCGGTCGACGTGATTAGCGACGAGTTAAACCAGCCGCGATATTGGTCCGAGCCCTCCAAATACAGGTCGGCCGGCGACTGCAGGTCTTCGCGCGCTTCGAGCACGGCCATATGGCTGGAGCCGGAATCGAACCAGACGTCCATGATGTCGGTTTCCTTCCGGAATTCGCCGTGGCCGCATTTGCCGCAAGCGGTGCCCGCCGGCAGCAGCTCCTGCTCCGTCTTCGCGAACCAAGCGTCCGAGCCTTCCTGCTCGAATACGTTCGCCACGTGCTCGATCGTCGCGTCGTTCACGAGCGGCTCGCCGCACGAACGGCAGTAGAAGATCGGGATCGGGACGCCCCACACCCGCTGACGGGAGATACACCAATCGCCCCGGTCGGCGATCATGTTATGCAGGCGCACTTCGCCCCAGTGCGGCGTCCACTCGACGTTCTTGATTTCGTCGAGCATCGTCTGCCGGAACGCGTCGATCGACGCGAACCACTGCTCGGTCGCCCGGTAGATGACCGGCTTCTTCGTCCGCCAATCGTGTGCGTACTGGTGCTTAATGAAGCCCATGTGCAGCAGATGGCCGCTTTCCTTCAGCTTCTCCGTGATGACTTTGTTCGCGCTGTCGTAGAACAGCCCCTCGAAGCCCGGCGCTTCCGACGTGAAGTGGCCCTGGTCGTCGATCGGGCTCAGTACGCCGATGCCGTACTTTTGCCCGACGGCGAAGTCGTCTTCGCCGTGCCCCGGCGCCGTATGCACGCAGCCCGTGCCGGCTTCCAGCGTCACGTGCTCGCCGCACATGACCAGCGATTCGCGGTCATAGAACGGATGCTGGCACGTGACATATTCCAGCTCGGAGCCGCGCACGCGGGAAACGACGTTCGCGTCCGCCCAGCCGAGCTCCTTCGCGACGCTCTCCAGCAGCCCTTCGGCGACGACGAATTGGCGTCCTCCCGTTTCGACGACGACGTACGTGAACTCCGGATGGACGGAGATGCCGAGGTTGGCCGGCAGCGTCCAAGGCGTCGTCGTCCAGATGACGATTTCCGCGTCCGCCGGAAGCTTGCCCATCGCGTCCTTCACCTTGAACGCTACATAGATAGACGGCGACGTTTTTTCGCGGTATTCGATTTCGGCTTCCGCCAGCGCGCTCTCCGAAGACGGAGACCAGTAGACCGGCTTCAAGCCTTTGTAGATATACCCTTTGTTCACCATTGCGCCGAAAAGGCGGATTTGCTGCGCCTCGTACTTCGGCGTCAGCGTCACGTACGGGTTGCTCCAGTCGCCGCGGACGCCGAGCCGCTGGAACTGCTTTTTCTGCCGCTCGACCCACTCCCACGCGTATTCCGCGCACAGCTTGCGGAACTCGAGCGTCGTCATTTTTTTCCGATCGGCGCGGCCGCTGTTCGCGATCGCCTGCTCGATCGGCAAGCCGTGCGTATCCCAGCCCGGAACGAACGGCGCGTCATACCCTTGCAGCGATTTAAAGCGGACGACGATGTCCTTAAGCACCTTGTTCAGCGCGTGGCCGATATGGATGTCGCCGTTCGCGTACGGCGGGCCGTCGTGCAGCACGAACTTCGGCCGCCCCTCCCGCGCTTTGCGCACCTCGTTGTACACGTCCATTTCGTCCCAACGCGCCTGCATCGCGGGCTCCGCCGTCGGCAGGTTGCCGCGCATCGGGAAATCGGTCTGCAGCAGATTCAGCGTTTTGCTGTAGTCCATTTTCTCCATCTTGTTCTCCACCCTTCTGACGTATCGTACATCGTTATGAAAACACAAAAAAACTTTCCGCCCAAGGGACGAAAAGTTTCGGTTTCGTGGTACCACCCTTCTGATTCGCCGCACGCACTGCTCCACCGCAGCGTCATGCCTTGCGAACCACTCTTGCCATCGGTAACGGAATGACCCGGCTCGGGCTACTGGCGGATTCCGCGTTCGGCCGAGCGCTCATGGATGATGTTCGGCCGTTCGTTCGACGCCGGGCTTTCACCTGTCCCCGGCTCTCTGGGAAGAACGCAAATACGGCGTACTCGTTCCATTCAACGCTTTCAATATGACTTGAATTGCATATACAATAGCAAATTACCGAGCGAAAATCAACGGAGGCTGTCGCCCGTCGCGTGCGAATTGGAAATCGACGGCGTAGAACTCGTATCGAGCGTATCCCAGCTGTCATGGTTCAGCATTTCGAGCTGCGCCTCGATCAGCGTCTTGAAGCGCGTCCGGTAAATCGAAGCCTGCTTCTTCAGCTCTTCGGTCTCGAGCGCGACTTTCCGCGATTTCGCCAAGGACTCGTTAATGATCCGATCCGCGTTCTTCTCCGCCTCCCGGATGATAAGCTGCGCTTCCTTCTTCGCGTTCGATTTCACCTCGTCGGCCGCTTCCTGCGCCACGATGATCGTCTTCGACAGCGTTTCCTCGATGTTCGAGAAATGGCCGAGCTTCTCCGTCATCGCCTGTACTTGGGCTTGGAGTTCTTTGTTTTCGCGAATGAGCGCCTCGTAATCTTTAATGATCTGATCAAGGAACTCGTTGACCTCGTCCTCGTCGTAACCGCGAAGTCTTCTGCTGAACTCCTTGTTGTGAATATCGAGCGGCGTTAACGGCATAGGTGCACCTCCTGAATGCTTTGAACGATCCTATTTGGAAAAAGAGACTAGCAACATACTTTCGACACGAACCGGGGAATTCCTGCACGTTTATGCAAATTTCCCGATTCTCAGGCGAATGCGTCCCTTTTTGGACAGCCCGTCCACAGATAAAATTTTGAATCGTCCGAAGCCCTGGAGCGACACGACGTCGCCTTCCTTCACCTGCCGCGACGGGTCTTCCTCGACCTTCCAATTCACCTTGCAGCGCCCCGCCTGGATCGGCCCCAGCACCTTCGCGCGGGACAACCGGGCCGCCTCGCTGACCACGCCGTCGAGCCGAAGCGACGCGACGGTGCAAAACATCTCCTCCAGCTCCTGTTTGGCGACGATGAGCCGGTCTGTCGGCAAAATTTCCGTAAACACGCGCGTTCGGCCGACCTGCGACAGATGCAAAGCGAAGAACGGCGCCATCTCTTCCGCCACGAGGATGTGTGAACCCCACCCGTGCACGTGGATGTCGCCGATTTTGTCCCTTTTGACGCCGAGGCCGAGCATGGCGCCCAAATAATCGCCATGGTCCAGCTCGGCGATTCGCTCGTCCTCGCCCGTGATCGCCAACACCGAAATGCCAATCGGCTCGTAGGCCGGATCGAGAAAATCCGGGACGAAGATCGCCCGGCGGCGTTCGGCATCCGCATAGCCGCCGTCCGTTCGGACTTCGGTCCCGTCCTGCCGGTTCGCCAGCGACTCGACGATGAACGCTTGCCGCGGGTCCAGAAAGTCGGTCCGTTTAACCTGTTTGCGTACGGCCGCGTCCTCCAACCATTCCGCCACTTTATCGATAAACGGCTTCTCTTCGGGTCGAAAATGCTCGTAGGGTATCGTTCTCATCGGGACGCCTTACGGAATGATGAAGCGGATGACCGTTTCCACGCCAAGGGAGATGAACTGCATCGCGATAATCGCGACGATCGGCGAAACGTCGATCACGCCGCCGATCGCCGGAATGAACCGCCGGAAGATCGACAAGTACGGCTCCACGAAACGACCGAGCAGCTGCCCGATGAAGCTGTCTCTAGCATTCGGCACCCACGAGAGCAGTACATAGGCGATAATCATGTACGTATACACGCTCAACAACGTATTCACTAATGAAACTATCGAATTTTCCAACGTCGGACCACCTCTTTACGTTATGTATTGTCGTTCATCATGTCGGTGATGACGCCTTGGATTTCTACCGAATCCGGCGTGCATACGAAAATGTTCGGCCCGACCTTGGAGATCGCGCCGTTCAGCGCGTAGACGGTGCCGCTCAAAAAATCGACGATGCGCATCGCCTGCTCCGGACGGACGCGCTGCAGATTCACCAAAATCGCCCGGCGCGACCGCAGGTGGTCGGCGATGTCCTGCGTCTCTTCGTAATTACGCGGCTCGCACAGCACAAGTTTCGAAGTTTTTTGCGCATGCAGCGAAACGACGTTGTTTTTTACTCGCCGAATTTCTCCGGGGTCGCGCTCCGGCTCTTCCGGCGTCTCGTAATGCTGCTCTCTCTCCGTTTCCACTTCTTCCTGCAAACCCAAGAAGTTAAAGATCCGGTTCATCACGCCCATCTTCTCTCCTCCCCTTACGTTACCCTTCTTTGCCGACTAAGACGGAACCCAACCGAACCCAAGTCGCGCCTTCTTCGATCGCGATCTCGAAATCGTTCGACATCCCCATCGACAGGTGCGCGATCGGCTTGCCGTACGCGCCTGCCGCATTGGCTTCCTCCCTTAACTCGCGCAAACGGCGAAATACGGGCCTAGTTTTTTCGGGATCTTCCTCGTGCGGCGCCATCGTCATCAGGCCGACGACGTCGATCGCGCTGCACGATTTCAGCCGCTCTAAGAAGGACATCAATTGGTCGGGCGGCAGTCCGTACTTCGTCTCTTCCCCGGACACGTTCAATTGAACGAAGCAAGGCACGACGAGGCCGAGCCGCTCGGCCTTCTTCTGAATTTCTTCGGCGAGCGACCATCGGTCGAGCGAATGTACCGCCGCGAACCGGCCTAGCACGTCTTTCACCTTGTTCGTCTGCAAATGGCCGATAAAATGCCACTTGACGTCCTCCCGCTCCCGAAGCGCTTCCCATTTGTCCTTCGCGTCTTGCCAGCGATTTTCGCCGATATTCGAATATCCGGCCTCAATCACTTCGACAGTGCGTTCCAACGTCACGTATTTGGTAACGGCGATCACGTTCACCTCGCCGCGTTCCCTGCCGCTTCTTTCGCAAGCGGCCGCTATGCGCCGTTCGACCCGACCCGCCGCGTCTCGCAGCGTCTCGTTCACGGGCGTCACCTCACTCTTTCCGCGCGATCCACGCTGTCATCCGTCCGGTGCGTCCTTGTTCTTTCCGATGCGAGAAGAACAAATCCGTCCGGCAGCTGGTGCAATACACAGATATTTCGATATGATTCGCCAAAACTCCTGCTTTTGTCAGCATTTGTCGATTGAATTTTGCTAAATCGAGCATATAGCGTCCTGGAACCGCCGCCGGCTCGATTGAATCGCTCCCCTCGGGGATATGCCGCGCGACGGCTTCGTCCACCTCGTAGCAGCAGCCGCGGATGGACGGCCCGATCGCGGCCAGCACATCGGACGGTTTCGTGCCGAAGGCGCGGGTCATCGTCCGTACCGCCTCCCCGGCGACGTCGGCCACCGCCCCGCGCCAGCCGGCATGCGCGATCCCGACGGCGCGGCGCTCCGGATCGACGAGCCAGATCGGCACGCAATCGGCGTAGAACGCGTTCAACATGACGCCCGGTTCGATGGTCACGAGCGCATCCTTCGCCTCGATCGCGTCGGATCGCGAAAGCCGTCCGGCGCCGGCGTCGACGGCCGTCACGACCGCGACGTCCCGCCCGTGCACCTGCTCCGCGCACGTCCAGCGGTCGAAGGCGAAGCCCGCGGCCGCAGCCACGCGGCGTCGGTTCTCGGCGACGTCCCCGTCGAGGTCGCCGACATGCAGCCCGCAGTTCAGGCTGCTCCAAGGCTCCGCGCTTACCCCGCCGAGGCGCGTCGAAAACCCGGCGCTCAGCCAAGGGAACCGCTCCTCCCATTCCTTGATTCGCAGCAGCGCCGTCCCGTCTTCCGCCGTGTACAGCTCGAACGGCTCCCGCTTCGCCGATTCGTTCAAGGCGATCCCTCCTCAACGGCTTCCTGACGACCATGATTTTACTCAGTGTACCATAAAACCGAACGGCATACGAACGAACCCCCTCGCTCTAGAGGGGTCCGTACGCATGCCGCTCGTGGGATTACCTGTACTCGTCGTCCTCGGGGTCGTCCCGGTAACGGTCGCGCTCGCGGTCTCGGTCGCGGTAGTTCTTCGAGCCGTCTTTGACTCGCTCCTCGACGCGATACACCCTTGGATCGTCCAGCTTCACCAAAATGACGTCCGCGCCGATTTTCACGATCGATCGCCAAGGAATGACGATATCGTCGCCTCCGCCGAAAAAGCCGAAAAATCGTCCGGCGCTCGGCACGACGATCGATTCGATGCGGCCGACGCGCAGATCCAGCTCGATGTCGCTGATTTGTCCGAGCTTCCTGCCGTCAACGATATTGATGACGTCTTTCGTTTGAAAATCGGATATTTTCATCGAGGACACCCGCCTATCCCTACCACTATATGAAGAAGCGGCGGAAATGTGTCCTGATTTTTTCTCCTTAATAAAACAAACGCCCCGTCCCGCTGCAAGGCGGAACGGAGTTACGGCCTTACGTTTTTACGTGCTTCTGCATTTGGTTGATCGCTGACTTTTCGAGCCGCGACACCTGCGCCTGGGAAATGCCGATCTCCTCGGCGACCTCCATTTGCGTCTTACCTTCGAAAAAGCGCATGGACAAAATCATCTTCTCGCGGTCGTTCAGCTTCCGCATCGCCTCGCGCAAAGCGATCTCCTCGATCCACGAGACGTCTTTGCTTTTTTCGTCGCTGATTTGATCCATGACGTAAATCGGGTCGCCCCCGTCTTGGTAAATCGGCTCGAACAGCGACACCGGATCTTGGATCGCGTCGAGCGCGAACACGACGTCCTCTTTCGGCACGCCGAGCTCGAACGAAATTTCGTTGATCGTCGGCTCTCGGGAATTGCGGTTCGTCAGCTGATCGCGGACTTGCAGCGCCTTGTACGCGATATCCCGCAGGCTTCGGGACACGCGAATCGGGTTGTTGTCCCGCAAATACCTCCGAATTTCGCCGATGATCATCGGCACGGCATACGTGGAGAATTTGACGTTTTGGCTTAAATCGAAATTGTCGATTGCCTTCATCAGGCCGATGCATCCGACTTGGAACAGATCGTCGACGAATTCGCCCCGGTTGTTAAACCGTTGAATGACGCTTAACACCAGGCGCAAATTGCCGTTCACCAATTTCTCCCTTGCGGACCGGTCTCCCATTTGTTGCAACGAGACGAACAATTCGCGCATTTCGGCATTGGTTAATACCGGTAGTTTCGAAGTATCCACACCACAGATCTCGACTTTATTGCGGGTCATGCGTAAATACCTCCCAAGGAGAGACATTAATGATCATTATCTCCGAGAGGTGGGAGAATATTCTTGAACAACTCCCGCAAAAAAGTCAAGCCCGCCGGGAGGCGGGCTACACCATCTTGTTGAACTCCTTGCGGAGCCTTTTAATAATGCGTTTTTCAAGCCGAGAAATGTAGGATTGGGATATACCGAGCAGATCCGCGACGTCCTTCTGCGTCTTCTCCTCTCCGTCCAACAACCCGAACCGCAGCTCCATAATGACGCGCTCCCGTTCGGTCAGCTTGTCGAGCGCCTTCTGCAACAGCTTTCGATCCACTTGCTCCTCGATGTTGCGGTAAATCGTGTCGTTTTCCGTGCCCAGGACATCGGAGAGCAGAAGCTCGTTCCCGTCCCAGTCGATGTTCAGCGGCTCGTCGAACGAAACCTCCGTCCGAATTTTGCTGTTTCTTCGCAAATACATTAAAATCTCATTTTCGATGCAGCGGGAAGCGTACGTGGCCAATTTGATCTTTTTGTCGGGATCGAACGTATTCACCGCTTTGATCAATCCGATCGTCCCGATCGATACCAAATCCTCGATATTGATGCCCGTATTCTCGAACTTGCGCGCGATGTAAACGACAAGGCGTAAATTGCGTTCGATCAGCATCGACCGAATGGCCGCGTCCCCCGTCGACAGCTTCGCCAGCAAATACTCCTCTTCTTCCCGCGTCAGCGGCGGAGGCAGCGCTTCGCTTCCCCCGATATAGTAGATTTCCTCGCTCTTTAACCGAAGCAGGAACAACAAGCGGTAATACCATATCGTCATCGTCAATTTCCATCGCAGCAGCATAAGCCTTCCTCCTCGGTATTCTAGGTTGCGGGAACGTTTTTCCGTTTAAGGTACCATTGCGGGATGAATGATCGCTTGGTACGCGCCGTCGGCGCTCAAGGTTCCCCCGTCGATGCCGATCAGCACCTTCGTAACGTCCGTCTGTTGTCCGTCGCGAACGATAGTAACCCCGTCGGGCTTCATCGCCAGCATGAACGTCGTGTTGCCGTTGATGCCGCGGTACGGCACCAGCCGAAGTCGCTCCCTCCAGGGGAACGTTTCCTCCGCGCCCGCTTCCGCGCCGGCCGCCGTCTCGCCGAGCCACTGGAGCACGCGGTCCGCTTCGCGGGCGCGAATCGCCTCCAGCCAACGCTCCGGGATCGCGTCCTTCCATACGGCGGCTTCCATGACCATCACAGGTGTCCGAGTCAAAGGATCGTACAAATGATTGCCGGTATCGATCAAACCGGTGCAGCGATACGACGCTTCCCCGACGTTGACGACGACCTCTGCCAAAAATTCGGCCTTTTTTTCCTTCCGTTTCGCCCCGGCGTTCACCCTTCGGAAAGCCATGACGCCGACAGCGCCGGCGGCGACGACCGACCACAACGATACGCCAAGCGCGTATTGGAAACCGCCCGTGCTCGTGAACAAAATGCCGTTCCACACGTCGTGCGAAGACTGCAGCATGTAATGAACGCCTACGATCGTCCCGGCCGCCGCCGCATTCACGACGTAAAACGCCGCCAGCAATCCCGCGAACCGGGCGAAACTTTTGTAGCCGAATGCTGTCATAATCATCATCGCTGAAAATAAACATTTAACTACAAATGAGTAGAAGACCGTCATCGCCGGAACGAACATCATTAACACATACGACGCGCCGATGGCCGACGACAGTCCGACCCGCCATAGGGCCGGTTTGACGCTGCGCACTTTCGCTGCGGCAAGGAGCATCGCGAAATCGAGCGCGAAATTGGTGAGAAATACGACGTCCAGGTACACGACCATGCGTTCATCCTCCGTTGCTGCCGGTCGGCGGGACGTGCGTGATATCGTCCACGGAAGCTAGTATACCTGAACCCCGCTTCGAAAGTCTGTCTAAACCCGCTGTAAAAACGGCGCTTTTTTTGTCGACCGCATTTGTCGAACGCCTCTCTCCTTTAGACGCCCTTGCAAGCTCTGCAACAATAGTGCTTTCCCCGAATTGTCCGCAATCGCGCATTTCGGCATGGACGCTTACCTCCCGCCCCCTTCTTCATCGTTTTACACGCCCCCTTTTTCGCCGTCGACATCCCAGTCCGTATGAATCACACCTTTACCCTAGCTTTTAACTGCCGATCTTCTAGCTTCATCGAATCGCTTTGAAACTTCGTGTTTTCACCGCGCGCAGCACCTTCCCGGCTCTTCCGGGTTGTACTTACCTCCCGTCTTACGCGCTATCCCATCGGCTCAGCCGTCACCCTTCGAACCTCCCCGACGCATTTCTTACGTGATATCCCATCGACTCAGCAAACCAATGCAACTTCACTTACGCGATATCCCTGCGGCTCAGCAAATACTTATCGCAGCATTTGTTTGCAGCCATTTACCATCAATCATTGAAATGCGAACATTTGTTTGGTATAATGAGGGAAAGTTTTTGGAAATCGGTGGGATTTCTTGTGGAGGATATCGTTCAATTCTTCTACCAAAGAAAATGGCCTGACGGGTTTCGTTGCCCCCGGTGCGGACATTCAATCGCTTATACCATTCATTCGGAAAAGCGCTCCCTGCCCTTATACCAGTGTCAGGCTTGTAAACATCAAACGACCCTAACCGCCGGTACCGCTCTGGAGCGAAGCCGTACGCCCCTCGAAAAATGGGCAGTCGCGATCCAAGCCATGTCCCGCGACGAAAGCATTAATGCCGTTCAATTAATGGGCATCATCGCCGTTACATATAAAACAGCTTGGTCCATGCTGAGAAAACTTCGTCAATGCATCAACCAGTGGGATGCGGCACAACCGTTGGTCGGCCGACTGGCAGCGGGTGCCGCCACGTATGGTACCCCCGCTTTTCGGACATGCCTGCGATATCCCCACGAACGTCCGGTTATCGTTGGCATTTCGTATGACCGAACTGGAAATCCGATCTATACGAAAATGAAACCCGGCGATGCCGAACTGCTGCGGAACGCCTCGAAACGCCGACACTGGGAAAACGAATTTGTTCGGAACCATGTCAGAAGCGAGTTCCCCGTTCAGATCTTACCGCGCATCCCTTTTCACAAAAATGAGGACTTGCGCAGTGCATACTATTCCGCCACATCTTGGATCCATCGAACATTTCGCGGCATCAGCTCCCGATATTTAGAGCTGTATTTTGATGAATATTGCTTTAGAATCAATATGCGGCTCCATGGTCAAAATCCAATTGAGGTGCTGCTATCCGCCTGCATGCAGACGTCGTCACACACATCAATACGGATGGCTGCTGCAGCATAATTTATTCAAATATTTAACGAAATTAATAAGTTATCACAATCGTAGGACAAGAGCAGGTTCTTAAGCACAAATAACGGCGAAAGTTAACATAAATAAGTACTTTGGGAAAATTTCAAACTAGTAAGCATAAGTAATCCCAGCTATCGGATATCGATTTTAAACCTCTTAAAGTGTGGAGAGAAATTACCTCCAAACGAACTCTCGCTCCATCCTAATGCGATGCATGTAATTATCTGAACCAATGGGATAACACGTAAGGCATCGAAGCGCGTGGTAGCCCAACCCCCAAACCGTCATCGTTGTAAATGCAGCGCTCCTCGTTACCGTCTGGTTGCCGAATGGACTCTCTCATTCGCTGATTTTAGGGGACAACGTGTTATTAATGACGTATCTTTCATTGCAGCCGGAACAGATCCAGAGGAACACCCCCTTACCAACTCGCGGAAGTCGTTAGTAAAACGATTTGGGAACGTACTGAGCCAATGGGATAATGGGTAGGAATGTGGAGGCCGCGTGGAGATCTGCAGAGAAAGTAGGAGAACGGGATGGGCACAGCGAGGCTTCCCTTCTGAGTCGATGGTATAGCGCGTAAGCGTGCGCGGAGAGGCTTTCTGCTGAGCCGATGGGATAGCGCGTAAGCGTGCGCGGAGAGGCTCACTGCCTGAGCCGAAGGGATAGCGCGCGTAAGCGTGCGCGGAGAGGCTCACTGCTGAGCCGATGGGATAGCGCGTAAGCGTGCGCGGAGAGGCTCACTGCCTGAGTCGATGGGATAGCGCGTAAGCGTGCGCGGAGAGGCTCGTTGCTGAGCCGAAGGGATAGCGCGCGTAGGCGTGCGCGGAGAGGCTCACTGCCTGAGTCGATGGGATAGCGCGTAAGCGTGTGCGGAGAGGCTTACTGCCTGAGCCGATGGGATAGCGTGTAAGCGTGCGCGGAGAGGCTTACTGCCTGAGCCGAAGGGATAGCGCGTAAGCGTGCGCGGAGAGGCTCACTGCCTGAGCCGATGGGATAGCGAGTAAGAGTCCGAGAGCATGCAAGAAGCCCCATCCGCGCAAAAGGCGGGTGGGGCTTCGTTCGCGTTGATTCGTGATGTGACGATTAGTCGTCCATCAGGTTTTTGTTGCGGTTGCGCAGGAATGTCGGGATGTCCAACTGGTCGCTGCTCGGCGTGTTGCCGAACGGGCGAATGTTCGGTTGGGTCCGCGGCTCCGCGCCGTCGGAAGCGACGCCAGGGCGGCGAGGCGGCTGCGGCGCGCTTGGCTTATGCTCGAAGCCGGTTGCGATGACGGTGACCTTGATTTCTTCCTTCAAGGATTCGTCGATAATCGCGCCGAAGATCATGTTAACTTCCGGATCGGCTGCCGCGATGACGATTTCCGCCGCTTCGTTAACCTCGTACAAGCTGAGGTCCGCGCCGCCGGTAATGTTCATGATGACGCCGCGAGCGCCGTCGATCGACGTTTCGAGAAGCGGGCTCATGATAGCGCGCTTCGCGGCTTCCGCCGCGCGGTTTTCGCCGCTGGCGCGACCGATGCCCATCAGCGCGGAGCCGCGCTCTGTCATGATCGTCTTTACGTCGGCGAAGTCGAGGTTGATCAGACCCGGAACGGCGATCAAGTCGGAGATGCCCTGCACGCCTTGGCGCAATACGTTATCCGCTTCGCGGAACGCTTCGAGCATCGGGGTTTTCTTGTCGACGATTTCAAGCAGTCGGTCGTTCGGGATTACGATCAGCGTGTCGACCTTCTCTTTCAAGGCCGCGATGCCAAGCTCCGCTTGCGCTTGACGCTTGCGTCCTTCGAACGTAAACGGACGAGTCACAACGCCGACGGTCAGCGCGCCGCATTCGCGCGCGATGTCCGCGATGACCGGGGCTGCTCCCGTACCGGTGCCGCCGCCCATACCCGCCGTAACGAACACCATGTCGGCGCCTTTGAGCGCGTTGACGATCAGATCTTTCGACTCCTCGGCCGCTTTCTTGCCGACCTCCGGATTCGCGCCGGCGCCAAGACCCCGCGTCAGCTTGTCCCCGATCTGAAGCTTCGTTTCCGATTTCGCCAAGTGAAGCGCTTGTGCATCCGTGTTGACTGTAATAAATTCGACACCTTTAACGCCGTTATCGATCATTCGGTTGACAGCATTGCTTCCGCCGCCGCCAACGCCGATCACTTTAATTTGCGCTAGTTGGTCCATGTCGAGATCGAATTCTAACATGCAAGCTCCCCCTTGGCCCTAAATAAACTCATTAATCCAATTTTTGAACCGTTCGACAAGGCTCGGCTTGTTGGCGGAAGTTACCGCCTTGCGGCCGGCCGAGCTGCGGACGGAGACCGTGCTTCTCGTGCGCAGAAATTTAGCGACATAAGAGATTACGCCTACGCCGCTCGTGTAAGCCGGCTCTCGGACGCCGATGAAATCCGGTGAGGCGATGCGTACCGAAGTTTCGAGCACCGACTGCGCGACCGACAACAACGCCGGCATGGAGACGGCGCCGCCAGTAAGCACATAGCCGCCAGCCAATTCGCCGGGCCTCATCCGTCTCACTTCGGCTTTGATGAGATCGAAGATTTCCTGCATGCGGGGCTCGATAATGCTTGCGAGATCGACTTGGGAGAACTCTTTCTCAACGTTGCTGCCAATGCGAGTCACCTTGAAGGTGGTGTCCGGAGCGGCGTCTTGAATCGAGGCGCAACCGTATTTCAGCTTGATTTTTTCGGCGATCTCCACTTGCGTCCGAAGGCCGATCGTGATGTCGTTGGTCACGTATTCGCCGCCGATCGGCAGCGTAGAGGTAGCCGACAAAGTGCCGTTTTCGAAAATCGAAATCGTTGTGGCGCCTGCGCCGATGTCTACGAGCACGGTACCTAGGTTTTTCTCGTCCTTCGACAACGCCAGGTGACCTGCGGCAAGCGGCATGAGGATGAGACCCGCGACCTTGAGGTCCGCTTTCTCGACACAGCGGAGCAAGTTATGTATTGCGGTTTTGGCGCCTGTGATGACGATCGCTTCGACTTCCAAGCGAACGCCGATCATGCCTCTCGGATCGTGAATGCCTTCAAGGCCGTCCACGATGTACTGCTTCGGGACGATGCCGATAATCTCCCGTTCCGGAGGAAGGGCGATGACTTTGGCGGCCTGCAGCACGCGGTCGATATCGTCCCCGCCGATTTCGCGGTCTTCGTTGGAGACTGCGACGACGCCGTGGCTCGATTGCAGCTGGATATGATTGCCGGCAATCCCGACGTACACTTCCGATATCGTGACGCCGACCATCCGTTCCGAATGGTCGACGGCGCTCTTGATCGATTGCACCGTTTGATCTATATCAACGATGGCCCCTTTGCGAATACCTTCGGAATCGGCGGAGCCGACGCCTACGATATTGATGGAGCCGCCTGTCACTTCTCCGATGATGGCGCGGACTTTGGACGTTCCGATGTCCAAGCTCACTATGATGTCGTTGCCGCTCAAAGCGCTGGCACCTCCCGAAATATTAAAGACTGTTTACGCAAGCACACAAGAACTTTATACATATTCAACACAAAAGTCAGATTCCCTCTTTTTTACCCATTCTTTTTGTTAATGTTGAAAATTATCAAAATCCATAAGGACAATTCTAACATGAGAACATGCGGTTGAATAGTGATTATTTGTCAAGGAGACAACCCAGAGCCGGGTTCCGCCTCCGGCGTTTCGAACGTTTCCGCGTAGTTCGTTTCCAGCAGCACGATGCGTCCCGTCGTTCTATCCTCGTTCTTCATATCATATACATAATCGTCAAGAAGAGAAATTTTTTCGGTAAGATAGGAGATCCTTGTCAGCACCTCGAAGTGGGATCTCGTGTACAAAACGATACGATCCGGATACCCCGTCGTCGGACTGGGACGAATTTCGGAAACGTCCTGAAGCATTTCCGGCGGAATGGACGCAAGCGTTTCCGTCATGCGGCGTTTCAGCTCCGGGTCGTCCCAACCGGCCAATATCGGCCGCGAAGCGGCATTTTCCACGTCGCCGTAAGGAACCGACGCTCCGTTCGACAAGAGCCCGGCGATATCGCCGTTTTCCGTTATTTCCAGGGCAACGACCGGATATTCCTTCACCACGATCTTCACGACTCCAGGAAACGACTTTACCGTGTTCACCTGCTCCGCTGCGCCGAGACGCTTCACGCGCTCGTCGAGCTCCTCGCCGCTTACCGCGAAGAAATGATCTCCCACAGCTATGCCTGCGGCTTCGATAATTTGCTCGGTCGTCAGCAACCGATTGCCGGATACTTCGATTACATGAATCTTGCTGAAGGACGATTGGAAAAACAGCACGCCGAGCAGCACGACAAAAAATAGAAACAAAAATATCAACAGCTTCCTGTTGCCTCTTCGGCGCGGCCGTTCGCCGCGTACGACGGGCATCGGCTCTTGACCCCGCAAAGATGTCACCGCCTTCGTCGACAGTTTGTCTCATACCCTGCAATAAGACAGTCCCCCCCGAGCCCGGAAGGGACGTACGTTCGCATGCTATAACGTTACATCGAGCTGGCGATTCGATCCGCCAACACGTTCGACGTCCGCTCGATTCGGCCGCCCAGTCTTCGAAACATCGTTTCGATCGACTCGTAGCCGCGGTCGATATGATGGATTTGTTCGACGACCGTCCTGCCCGTCGCAGCTAAGCCCGCGATGACGAGAGCCGCGCCCGCGCGCAGATCGGTCGCTTCCACGGTCGCGCCGTACAACCGGGGCACGCCGCGAATGAAGGCGGAGTTGAAATCGACACGAATGTCGGCGCCCATGACGGACAATTCGTGCACATGTTTGAACCGACCCTCGAACACGGTCTCCTTCATGACGCTCAATCCGTCCGCAAGCGACAGCAGCACCATCATCTGCGCCTGCAAATCGGTCGGGAACGAAGGATACGGACTCGTGACGATCCGTTCGACTGCCCGCGGCCGCCCCACGCCGACTACGTTCATTATATCATCGTCGATCGCGATTTGAACACCGGCGCGCCGCAGCGCGTGAATCACAGACGTCAAATGTGCGGGCACCACGCCTTCCAGCGCGACGCTGCCGCGCGTCGCTCCGGCCGCGACCATCAAAGTACCGGCGACGATCCGGTCGGGGATGACGCGGTGCTCGCAAGGGGATAACCGCTCGACGCCTTCGATCGTGATCGTGTCGGTGCCGGCTCCGATGATTTTGGCGCCCATCCGGTTCAAGAACAGCTGCAGATCGGAGATCTCCGGCTCGCGCGCCGCGTTCGAAATCGTCGTAATGCCTTCCGCCGTCACGGCCGCCATCATCAGGTTCTCCGTGGCGCCTACGCTCGGGAAGTCGAGCACGATGTCGGCGCCTTTCAATCGTTTCGCCTGACACACCACTTTATTTTCCGTCTCCGTCACCAAGGCGCCGAGCGCCTTCAAACCGTTCAAATGTAAATCGATTTTCCGCTCTCCGATGGCGCATCCGCCCGGCTGATAGATCGTTACTTCGCCGAATCTGGCGAGAAGCGGCCCCATCAAAAAGATGGAAGACCTCATTCTGCTCATTAATGTCTCGGGAATTTCCGAGGTGTTCACGTTTTGCGTATCTACGACCGCGCTTCTCCCGGTCAACGACGCGTCCGCGCCGAGCGAGCGCAAAATATCGAGCATGACGTGAATGTCGAGCAAGTTCGGCACGTTCTCGATGACGACCTTGCCGCCTGCGAGAACGGAAGCGGCCAATATCGGAAGCGCCGCGTTCTTCGCCCCCTCGATCCGCACCGCGCCTTGGAGCGGCCGTCCACCGTCGATTACTAATTTCTCCAAAGTCCCACCTCCGGAATTAGCGCTCACCGACCTCCAACACTTCCGGAACAAGCCGGATTCCTGTCTCGGCTTCCACCTTTTGTTGAATGCGCTTGATCAAGGTGAGCACGTCTTCCGCCGTCGCGTTGCCGGTATTCACGATGAAATTGGCATGCAGCGTCGATACTTCCGCGCCGCCGACCCGGTAGCCTTTGAGGCCCGCGGCCTCGATCAGCTTCGCGGCATGGGTGCCTTCCGGATTGCGGAAAACGCTGCCCGCGCATGCCGCGCTGAGCGGCTGAGTCCGCATGCGCCGGTCCTTGAACGCCGCCATCGCGGCGGCGATTTCCCTCCGGTCCCCGTAGGCGAGCTGGAAAGTCGCCTCCGTCACGATCGCTTTGCGTTCGTGCAGCACGGAATGCCGGTACGCGAAACGGAAATCGTCGCGCGACCAAACTGCCAATTCCCCGTTCTCCAACACCACTTCGGCGGAGATCAAGATGCGTG
The DNA here is from genome assembly GCF_035645195.1 of Paenibacillus sp. Classification (NCBI taxonomy): domain Bacteria; kingdom Bacillati; phylum Bacillota; class Bacilli; order Caryophanales; family Paenibacillaceae; genus Paenibacillus; species Paenibacillus sp. Next base: position 55,316 of record NZ_DASQNA010000046.1, read on the forward strand.
AGACGTCGGATGCGTGCGCCCCGGCGTTCATGTAGACGGCGCCGCCGACGCTGCCCGGAATCCCCCCTGCAAATTCCAGGCCCGTCAAGCCTTCTTTGCCGGTCATGACGGACAGCTTAATGAACGAATACGCGCCGCCCGCCGTAACCTTGTCGCCGTCGAACCGAACGAAGTCGAACGCGTCGCCCAGTTTGATCACGACCCCGCGTACGCCGCGGTCGGACACGAGCACGTTGGAGCCGCGCCCGAGCGTCGTCCATGGGACGCCGTGCCGATGCAGCGTCGCGACCGTTTCCGCCAGCTCTCGCTTACCGGAAGGAATCACCAGTACGTCGGCCGGGCCGCCGATCTTCCAAGTCGTGTGCGATGCCAACGATTCGCCGGTCAATATGTTGCCGACGTGTTTGGCTCGCAGCTCGTCGATCCATTGTTCCATTGGTCGTTCCTCCTTACTAGCAACAACGCGTGACTTGGGGAGCCCTCGCTCCCGACGTCACAGTCATACGATATGGTATGTTTTCCGCGCGGAAGTGTGACAAAAGCCTATCTGGCAAACCTCGAGATGTTTAAAAGAACCCCTAGCGCGGTAAGCAGCAGCGTCAAGGACGACCCGCCCGCGCTGATCAAGGGAAGCGTGATCCCGGTGACCGGGAGCAGCCCGATGACGACGCCGATGTTGATGAACACTTGGACGCCGAAGATGCCGACAATCCCGACCGCGAGCAAACTGCCGAACGAATCCGGCGCGGTGATCGCTGCGCGCATGCCCCGCCAAACGAGCAGCAGAAACAATAACAGCAGCAAAGCTCCGCCGATAAAGCCGAGCTCCTCCGCAACGATAGAAAAAATGAAGTCGGTCTGCGGCTCCGGCAAGTAGCTGTGCTTTTGCCGGCTTGCGCCGAGACCGAGTCCGACGAGGCCGCCCGGTCCGATCGCGAACAGCGACTGGATGATTTGATATCCGGAGCCGAGCGGATCGGACCACGGATCGAGGTAACCGGTGATGCGCTGCATGCGGTACGGCGCCGCCAGAATCAGTCCGACGAAGCCGGCGGCGCCGACGGCGGCGAGACCCGCCAAATGTTTGATTTGCGCGCCGGCCGAGTAGATGACGATCAGGGACGCGCCGACGAGCACCGCCCCGGATCCGAGGTCGGGCTGGAGCATAATGAGGCCGAACGCGAGACCGACGACGGCAAGCGGCGGCAGCAGCCCCGTCGTAAATTTAGCGAGGCGCTCCGGATGCTCGGACAGCAGCTTCGCCAAAAACACGATCATGGCCAGCTTCATAAACTCCGAAGGCTGGATGCCGAAGCTTCCGATGCCAAGCCAGCTTCGCGCCCCGCCGCGGACGACCCCGATGCCCGGAATCAGCACGATGACGAGCAGCGCGAAGCAAACGATAAGCCCGATTTTAGCATACTTCTTCCAAATCCAATAATCTACGTTCATCGTAAAATACATCGCTACGAGACCGAGGCCCGCGAAAATCAATTGGCGCTTCAAGTAATAGAGCGAATCGCCGAACTCGCGAAACGCCATGACCGCGCTCGCGCTGTAAACCATGACCACGCCAAGGCACAGCAGCCCGAGCGTCGCGATCAAAATATACACGTCAGGCGCGGAACGGACTTTGGACATACGGGACACCCTTTCGCACTCGATAGTACAACCCTATTTACAAGGTATGCACCGAATGCTTAAACATGCGTCCCCTGTCCTCGAACGACGGGAACATATCCCAGCTCGCGCACGCCGGCGACAGCAGCACGATGTCCCCGGGCTCGGCGAATTGCTCGGCGGCGGCCGCGGCGAGCCGCATCGCTTCTGCGGGTTCCGCCTCGTCGATCGCCCGCCGCTTGGCGACGCCGCCCAGCTCCGCTACTCGCAGCAGCTTCTCCCGCGTCTGGCCGAGAGCGACGACCGCCTTCACGGATCGTTCGAACGCGGGCAGCAGCTCCATGTAGTCGGAGCCGCGGTCGAGGCCGCCGCAGACGAGCACGATCGGCTGCCCTTCGAACGCTTCGATCGATTTGACCGTCGCCGTCGGATTCGTCGCTTTCGAGTCGTTATAGTAGGCGACGCCCTCCTTCTCGAGCACGAATTCGAGCCGGTGCTCGACTCCCCGGAACGTCCGCAGGACGTTCCGAACGCTGTCCGGCGCGGCGCCGGCCGCGAGAGCTACGGCCGCGGCGGCGATCGCGTTCTCGGCGTTGTGGCTCCCTTTCAGCGCGATGTCCGCGACCGGCATGAGCTCCTCCGTCCGCCCGTCGCCGCGCGCGATCATCACTAGGCCGTCGGTTATGTAAACGCCGCTCTCCAGCGGTTGCTTCGAAGAGAACGGGAACCGCTTCGCTTTCAGCGTTGGGACGAGCGAGCGGCAGAAGGAATCGTCCCAGTTGAACACCGCCGTATCGTCCGGCGTCTGATTCGCGAACAGCTTCGCCTTCGAAGCGGCGTAGTCGTCCATCGTCCCGTGGTAATCGAGATGCGTTTCGTACAAATTGAGCAGGCAGGCGACGTTCGGGCGGTAATCGACGGTGCCTTTCAGCTGAAAGCTGCTGAGCTCCGTAACGAGCCATTCGTCCTCCTTCGCCTCGAGCGCCGCCTCGGTGAGCGCGCGGCCGATATTGCCGGCGATGACAGCCCCTTGGCCGTCCTCCCGCAGCATCAAATGGACGAGCGTTGTCGTCGTCGTTTTGCCGTTGGAGCCCGTGATGCCGATCATCGGCGATTTCGCGATGCGGGCGGCAACCTCCACCTCCGTGACGACTTCGATGCCGAGTTCGAGCGCTCTCCGGATCGGCGGGATGGAATACGGGATGCCGGGATTTTTCACGACCAACGCCGTATTCTCGTCGATGAGGTCGTCCGGATGATGTCCGCAAACAACAGAAATACCCAGAGCCGACAATGGGTCGGCCTCAGGGCATTGCGAGCGTTCTTTCTTATCGTTGACGACGACGTCCGCGCCGCGCTTGTGGAACAATTCCGCCACGGCGACGCCGCTTCTCGCCAAACCGAGCACGACGACCCGGCGGCCTTGGTACCGGTCCGGATGCAGCATAGGCTTACAACCCCTCGTTGATATAAATGCCGAGCCCCGCAAGCACCAGACCCGTCAGCCAGAACGTAATGACGACGCGCCATTCGGACCAGCCGACCAGCTCGAAATGATGGTGAATCGGGCTCATCTTGAAGACCCGCTTGCCTCGCGTTTTGAACGAAACGACTTGGATGATGACGGACAGCACTTCGACGACGAATACGCCGCCGATGAGCAGCAAGAGCAGCTCCGTCTTCGTCAGCGCAGCGACGGCGACGATGCCCCCGCCGATCCCGAGGCTGCCGGTGTCCCCCATGAACACTTTGGCGGGGTGCGCGTTGTACACCAAAAACCCGAGCACCGCCCCGATCATCGCCGCCGAGAAGAACGCCGCCTCGTGCTCGGTGCGCATCATCGCGATGACCGCGAAAGCGCCGAACGCGACGGCGCTCGTCCCGGACAACAGGCCGTCGAGACCGTCGGTGAAATTGACGGCGTTGCTCATTCCCAGCATTAACAAAATGAGGAACGGATAGTACAAGAAGCCGAGCGGAATCGTCCAATCGAGCCCTGGCACGTACACATTCGTGTCGTGGCCGCTCGCGTACAGCAACGCGCAGACCGCGATCGAGAACAAGAGCTGACCGAACAGCTTCTGCTTCGGGGTGAGACCGAGCGAGCGTTTGAAGGCGATTTTGATATAATCGTCCAAAAAGCCGACGAGTCCGAAGCCGAGCGACGCGACGAGCAGCACGTACACGTCGAGCGATCGGTCGGAAAAGCGGAGAAACGCCAGCAGCAGCGCGAGCAAAATAATGATGCCGCCCATCGTCGGCGTGCCGGCTTTCTTTTGATGGCCTTGAGGTCCTTCTTGCCGAATTTGCTGACCGAATTTGAGCCGCCTCAGCAGCGGGATGCAAAGCGGTCCGAGAATGACGGCCAGCGCGAAGGAAACGCCCGTCGTGATTAATATCGGATTGAGTTCCACTGCCGTCCCCCTTCTACGGATGATTCCGCATTCGTTCGATAATCGTTTCCATCTTCATGCCTCGCGACGCCTTGACGAGGATGAGATCCCCCGGCTGCGCGAGCCGCTCGAGCGCGTCCGCGAGCGCCTCTTTGTCGTCGAACGCCTGGACGCGTTCTTCCGGATAATTCGGCGCCGCCGCGTCGGCGATCTCGCGCCCGAGCGCGCCGAACGTCAGCACGTAATCGATTCTTTCCGGCGCGAGCTCGCGGCCGACGCCGCGATGCAGCTCCCGTTCTTCGGGCCCGAGCTCGAGCATATCGCCGAGCACGGCGAATTTGCGGGCGTAACCGGTCGTCTCGCGTAGCAGCGCGAGCGCCGCGCGCATCGACGTCGGGCTCGCGTTGTACGCGTCGTTCCACAGCGTCGTGCCGTTCTTCCCGTCGACGCGTTCGATGCGCATGCCCGTCGGCGTAAAGCCGGCGAGCGCGGCGGCGATCCGCTCGTCGTCGAGGCCGAACGAGCGGCCGATCGCGAGCGCCGCCAGCGCGTTGGTCGCGTTGTGTCGGCCGAGCATCGGGATGCGGAAGACGACGGGCGAATCCGTCGTTCGGAACGACGTGCCGTTCGCCGACAGCTCGACCGACGCAAGGCGAATCTCGCAGGCGTCGCTTGCGCCGAAGCGGACGAGGCGGCATGCGGCCGGCCCCGGCGCTTCGCCGAGGTACCGGTCGATTAGCGGCTCGTCGCCCGGAACGACGAACGTGCCGCCCTCGGCGAGGCCCGCGCGAATTTCCAGCTTCGCCTTGGCGATTTCGTCGCGCGAGCCGAGCTGCAGCAAATGCGCGTCGCCGATGTTCGTAATGACCGCCGCGTCAGGCCGCGCGATCGTCGTCAGCAGCTCGATTTCGCCGCGTCCGCTCATGCCCATCTCGAGAACGGCGAATTCGGTGTCCGGCGTCAGCGACAGCAGCGTCAGCGGCAGGCCGATATGATTGTTATAATTGCCTTGCGTTTTGTATACGCGATAAGCGGCGGACAATACCGCCGCGGTCATGTCTTTCGTCGTCGTCTTGCCGTTGCTGCCGGTAATTCCGACGATGCGAACCGGCAGCGAGCGACGGTAGCTCGCGGCGAGCCGCTGCAGCGCGGCCAGCGTGTCGTCGACGACGACGACGGGCCGGCCCGCCGGCGGCTCCCCTTGGTCCGCCTGCCACAGCATGGCGGCGGCTCCCCCCGCGAACGCGGCGTCCGCGTACGCGTGCCCGTTGAACCGTTCGCCGATCAACGGCACGAACAAATTGCCCGCGGTAATCGTGCGGGTATCCGTAGACACGCCTCGGATGTCGACTTCTTTCCCGAGTCCGCCCGCGACGGAGCCTCCGGCATATGTCGCAATGGTGTCAAGCTTCGCCTGTATCATGCCTTCGTCCTCCCGAGAATCGCTTCCTTCGCGACGAGCCTGTCGTCGAAGGGGAGCGTCGCGCCGCCGATAATTTGGTACGTTTCGTGTCCTTTGCCCGCAATCAATACTACATCGTCAGGCTCGGCCATTTCAACCGCTTTTTGGATGGCGCGCTTCCGATCGACGACGACCTCGTATCGCGTATGGTCCGCGCCCGCTTCGCGCACGCCCGCTTCGATGTCGCGCAATATCGCTTCCGGCGCCTCCGAACGCGGGTTGTCGGATGTCAGGATCGCGTAATCGCTCCGCTCCGCCGCGATGCGTCCCATGATCGGCCGTTTGCCGCGGTCGCGGTCGCCGCCGCAGCCGAATACGGTGATGACCCGTCCGCGCGCGAGCTCCTTCACGGTGTCGAGCACGTTGAGCAGGCCGTCCGGCGTATGCGCGTAATCGACGAGCACCGTGAACGGCTGCCCCGCGCTGACCGGCTCGACCCGGCCTTCGACGCCGGGCAGGCGCTCCAGCGCCTCCTTTATTACCGTTAACGGGATCCCCTCCGCCAAAGTTGCGGCGATCGCGCCCAAAACGTTATAAACGTTGAATTTGCCCACCATGTTGACGGTGAGCTCCGTTTCGCCCGCGAACGTGGACACCAACATCTTCGTCCCTTTCGAGGTCAAACGAATGTCGCTCGCCTTCACATCCGCGTCCGCCTCGATGCCGTACAAAATCGTCTCCGCGGCGGTAATGGCTTTATATTTCGCATGCACGGGATCGTCCGCGTTCAGCACCGCGTATTTGCGCGCCGCCTCCCCGGGCTCCGCCGCGTTGCCGAGACGGGCGAAAAACAGCCCCTTCGCCTCGGCATATTTCTCCATCGTTCCGTGATAATCGAGGTGATCCTGAGTCAGGTTCGTGAATACCGCGGTCCGGAAATCGACGCCGATCGTCCGCCCCTGGTCGAGCGCGTGGCTCGACACCTCCATGACGCAATAGTCGACGCCGGCATCGGCCATGCGCCGCAGCGTCCGCTGCAGCGACACGGCGTCGGCCGTCGTGCGCTCCGCCGGCTCCGCGAGCTCGCCGATTTTCACCTGAATCGTGCCCATCAGGCCGGTCGTATGCCCCGCCTGCGACAAAATCGCCTCGATGAGCGTCGTCGTCGTCGTCTTCCCGTTCGTGCCGGTGACGCCGATCGTCCGCACCCGCTTGCTCGGATCGCCGTAGAAATGGCGCGCGATAATGGCCGATGCGTACCGGGCGTCAGGGACGATCAGCTGCGGCACCGGAAGCGGCAGCTCCCGCTCCGCGACGAGCGCCGCCGCGCCGTTCGCGACGGCCGCCGCCGCGAAATCGTGGCCGTCGTTCGTAAAGCCGGGAATGCATAAAAACAAATCGCCTGCCGCGGCGCGGCGGGAATCGACCGCGATGCCGGAGACGTCGACGCGGCCGTCCCCGCGAATGTCGGCTTTCAGGAATAGCGATGCGAGCTCTTGCAGCAACAAGGGATTCCCCTCCGTTCAGAAAGGTTGAATTTTTATTATAGACAAAAAAGCGCGGCCGCAACGGAAATTACCGGAAAAGGAGTCCTCCGGCGGTCAATTCCCCGGCGGAGGCGACGCCTTGTCGGACAAATAAATTTGAATGGTGGAGCCCATCGGCACCTTCGTCCCCGCCTTCGGCTCCTGCATCACGACCGTATTCCCGGCCCCGTATTTCGCGAGCGTGAAGTTCATGTTGAGACTCTGATAAATTTCGGTCGTCGTCCGGCCGACGAGGTCCGGCACCTCGACCATCATCACGTCGAGGCCGTACCGGTATTCGGGCTCGAGCTGCTCCTTGCGCGGAGGGATGCCCATGTAGCGCAAGCTGTCCTCCATAATGTTCTGGACGATCGGAGCGGCGATCAAGCCGCCGAACTGCAAGCCCTTCGGATTGTCGACGGCCGTGTAAATCAGAATCTTCGGATCGTCCGCCGGCGCGAAGCCGATGAAGGAAACGATGTGCTCGGTCGGCGAGTAGCGGCCGTTCACGACCTTCTGCGCCGTGCCGGTTTTGCCGCCGACGCGGTAGCCCTCGATGAAAGCGTTCCGGCCGGTCCCTTTCGCGACGACGCTTTCGAGCGCCATGCGCACCTTTTGCGACGTTTCCTCGGAGATGATGTTGTCGCGCACGAGCGTCGGTTCGATCGCGTCGACGACCTCTCCGGTTTCCGGATCGACCCACGCCTTCGCGACATGCGGCCGATACAGCTTGCCGCCGTTGATCGCGGCGGAAATCGCCATCACCTGCTGGATCGGCGTCACCGACACCCCTTGCCCGAACGACGTCGTCGCCAGTTCCACCGGGCCGACCCGCTCCGGCTTGAACAGAATGCCGTTCTCCTCGCCGCCGAGGTCGATGCCCGTTTTGGCGCCGAACCCGAATTTCTTGATGTAATCGAACAGCGTCGTCGCGCCGAGCCGTTGGCCCATGACGACGAAGCCCGGGTTGCACGAATTTTCGACGACTTCGAGGAACGTCTCCGCGCCGTGTCCGCCGGGCTTCCAGCAGCGCAGCCGCGCCCCGCCGACTTCGATCGCGCCTTTATCGTAAAATTCTTCTTCGAAGGTAACTTTGCCTTCCTGGAGCGCGGCCGCGAGCGTCACGATTTTGAACGTAGACCCCGGCTCGTACGTCATCCAGATCGGCAGGTTGCGGTTGTACACTTCCGATGGGTATTGCTGGTAATCGCCAGGCTCGTAGCCGGGCCGGCTCGCCATCGCGAGCACTTCGCCCGTGTTCGGATCGACGGCGACCGAAATGATCCGGTCCGGCTGATAGCGGACCATCGCCTGGTCGAGCTCCCGCTCCATGATCGTCTGGATTTGCCGATCGAGCGTCAGCTGCAGCGTCAGCCCGTCTTTCGGCGGTATGTATTCTTCCGAGGAATTCGGCATCTCCTCGCCTCTCGCGTTGGACAAATAGGCGATGCTCCCGCCGACGCCCCGCAGCAGCTCGTCGTACGACGCTTCGACCCCGGTCAGCCCTTGGTTGTCGATGCCGGTGAAGCCGAGCACATGCGCGGCGAGTCCGTCGTACGGGTAATAACGCTTATTGTCCTCCGCAACGAAAATGCCCGGCAGCTGCAAATCTCTCACCTGCTGGGCTTTGTCCTGCGAGATTTTCCGGCCGCCGGGCGACAGGCGCACGATGGAGACGCGCTTCGAGATCGCCTCGAGCACTTTCTTCTCCGTCATGCCAAGCACCGGCGCAAGCCGCTTGGCCGTGCCTTCCTTGTCCTTGATTTGCGCCGGCACGGCCATCACCGTCGGCGTGCTTATGTTGTATGCGAGCTTTTCCCCGTTGCGGTCCCATATTTCGCCGCGCTTCGCCGCAAACGGGACGTTGCGCCGCCATGAATCTTCCGCCATCTCCGTTAAAGACGGACCCATGAACAACTGGACCCAAGCCAGCCTTGCCAACAATGCGAGAAACAGCACCGTACCGAGCGCCAGCACGAGAAACAGCCGCCGGCGCAGCGTAACGTTCGATGCGCGCATGTCCACCCTCCCTTTCGCCAGAAAGCACGTCTATCTCTTTCTAGACTATTCAGGGGGGGGCGGGGGTAGAACAAGCCCTACGCGGGCGCGCCTTCGCCCTCCGGCGCTTCGCCGTCCGCCGGCAATCCCTCATCATCCGGATCGCCGGGAGATTCGTCCGCGGGCGTTCCCGCGTCCTCTTCCGAACCGTCCGTCTCCGTTACGGAGCCTTCTTCGCTATCTGTCGCTTCGCCCTTCGCCGCCCGCTCGCTCAGCGGTTCCAGCATCACGCGCAGCGTCGGACGCCCTTCCGTTTCCACAAGCTCTTGTTGAACGACGTAGCCTTCGCCCGTCGCCTCGCACTTGAGGCCGAGCAGCGCGCACAGCTGAACGACGTCTCTGAGGCTTTCGCCGACGACGTTCGGCACGGGCGCTTCCTCCTGCGGCACGGTCAGCACGTACACCTGCTGGGCGCCGGCGAGCTTCTCGCCCGCCGCCGGATATTGCCCGACGACCTTCGCTCCGTCGCCGACGATTTCCGCCGTGAAGCCGTGCGCGATCAGCTCTTCGGCCGCTGCATCCGGCGCAAGGCCCGCCAAGTCCGGCACCGTCTCGAGCGGATCCCCGCCGAGGGAGGCGACGGCGGCCGGCATCGCCGAATCGGGCTTCACGCCCATGTACCGGAGACTCTGGGAGACGATCTCCTTGAACGTCGTCGCCGTCACTTCGCCCGCGCGGTTCGAATCGCCGCCGAGGTCCGGCTGGTCGGCGATGACCGCCACCACGATGCGCGGATTGTCGGCCGGCGCGTACCCGATGAAGGAGACGACCCACGTATCGGAGGAATATTCCCCGTCCACGACGATGTTCGCCGTTCCGGTCTTGCCGGCGACGGTATATCCGTCGATGCGGGCGCGCTTGCCGGTGCCGCGGTCGTCCGATACGACCTGCTCCAAATAATTCGTGATTTGCTTCGCCACGTCCTCGGAGACGACTTGTCCGACGACCTTCGGCTTGCGTTCGGATACGATTTCGTTCGTCTCGGAATCGACGACCTGCTTCACCACGTAAGGCTGCATCAGCTTTCCGCCGTTCGCGATCGCCGCGTACGCGGCGATCTGCTGCATCGGCGTCACGATAACGCCGCCTTGGCCGTACGTCGCCGTGGCGATCTCGGACGGGTAGCGGAAGTTGATCGTGCTGCCGACTTCGCCCGGCAAATCGATGCCCGTTTTCCGCGCGAAGCCGAATTTATCGATATACTCCCGCAGCACGTTTTCGCCGAGCATCTCGTAGCCGAGCTTGACGAACGCGACGTTACTGGAACGAAGCAAACCTTCCAAGTATGTAATTTCCCCCCAGCCGCCTCGGCGGTGGTCGTTCAGCGTCCGGTTCGTAATGCGGATCGAGCCCGACCGATACGTTGCGTTCGGGTTGAACTTCCCTTGGTCGACGGCCGCCGCGAGCGTGACGAGCTTGAAGGTCGAGCCCGGCTCGTAGCGGGATTGGATGGCCATGTTGCGGAAGTCTTTGTCCGGGTCGTATTTCCAATATTCGTTCGGGTTGAACGTCGGGTAATTGACGAGCGCCAGCACTTCCATCGTCTGCGGATCGACGGCGATGGCCGTCATGCTCTTCGGCCGGAACTGCTCGTACGCCTTCTTCACCGCCGCTTCGGCGTAATGCTGAATCGTCTGGTCGATCGTCAGCACCAAGCTTTGGCCGTCCTTCGGCGGAATGAGCTCGGGCCGCGAATCCGGCAGCTTTTGGCCGATGCGGTCCTTCTGATACTGGATGGAGCCCGGCGTGCCGCGCAGCGTCTCGTCCATCTCCAGCTCGATGCCGGACACCGGATCGCCGTTTTTGTTGACGAAGCCGAGCACGTGCGCGGCCAACTCGCCCTTCGGGTAATACCGCATTTGGCCCTCTTCGAGCGTGACGCCCTGCCAATTGTCGCCTTTGATGCCGTGCTCCTTTAAGAACTCCGCCTTCCATTCTCTGACGAGCTGCGCCTTCTCTTCGGGCAGCTGGCGTCCTTCATTGCCGATTTGCCGATATTTGCGGAATTCGCCTTTGTCGTCTCGGCTCGTCGCATGCTCGTACAGCTGGCGTTCGTCGACGCCGAGCGTCTGCGCAAGCCCTTGCGCAACCTCCTCGGCTAGGCCGAGCTCGTTGATCAGCTTCGGGTTCAGCACGACGGTATACCCCTTCGCGTCGGACGCGAGCACTTGCCCGTTGCGGTCGTAAATGGTGCCCCGCTCCGCCGGCAGCGTCCGCTCGACGTCCCACATCGCTTCCGCCTTCGCTACCAGCCAAGACGCTTCTACGATTTGCAGCCAGTAAAGCCTTCCGATCAATAGAACAAAAAGAAGAGTGAACGCTGCCCCCATCAGAAGCGAACGCACTCTAATTTTTTGCGACATACGGCTTCCCCACCTTATCGATCATACCGGCTATTCCGCCGCGCTCAAAGCAACCGTTCCGTTCGATGCCGCCGGCAGTTCCCCTTGCGGGACCAAGCCGAGCTGCACGCCGGCTTCGATGAGCCGTTCCGGACTTTCGAGCTTCGCGATCTCGTTGCGCAGCATCGTGTTTTGTTCTTCCAGACTCTTAATCTCTCTCTCCATCTGCACGACGCGAGAGTTCATCTCGTACATCGACGCCTCGCGGAATTGGTAGAGACCCGCGACCGCGCAGCAAAACAAAATGCCGCAAATCCAAAGCAGCTTCTCCGACACCGGCACCGCGACGGCGCGCTGCGCCTTCTTCGCGGCCGTCTTCGGGCGATGCGCCGCTCTTGCGGATTGCTCCTCGCGCCGGTCGAGCGCCAGGCTTCCATGTATGTATCCGGACAAAGTAGAACCCCCTTATTATAATATGCCGGAACCGTTTCGTCCCGGCTCGTCTACGTAGTATCTTTTTCCAGCGGTTAATTTACAGCTTCTCGGCGACCCGCAGCTTCGCGGAACGCGCTCGCGGATTGCGCTCAAGCTCCTCCTCCGACGGTTCGACGGGCTTCCGCCCGACGAGCTTCAGCACGCCCTTCGCGCCGCAGCCGCACATCGGCAGTCCCGGCGGGCAGACGCATTTGCCAAGCTTCGCCGCGAACGTCGTCTTGCAAATCCGATCCTCGAGCGAGTGGAACGTGATGACGGCGATCCGTCCGCCCGGAGCGGCGCACTCGATCGCCTGCTCGAGCGCCTCCTCGAACGCGGCCAGCTCGTCGTTGACGGCGATGCGGATCGCTTGGAACGAGCGCTTCGCCGGGTGTCCGCCGGTGCGTCTTGCCGCGGCCGGGATGCCCGCCTTGATCAGTTCCGTCAGCTCGCCGGTCGTGCGGATCGGCGCTTTCTCGCGGGCCGCGACGATTTCGCGGGCGATGCGCCGCGAGAACTTCTCCTCGCCGTATTGGTACAAAATGCGCGCGATTTGTTCTTCGGGCCATTCGTTGACGACGTCGTACGCCGTCACCTCCCCGGTCCGATCCATCCGCATGTCGAGCTCCGCGTCCTGGTGGTAGCTGAACCCCCGCTCCGCTTCGTCGAGCTGCGGCGACGACACGCCGAGGTCGAACAGCACGCCGTCCACGGCGGAATAACCTAACTCCAGCAGCTTCTCTCTCAAATTGCGAAAATTCGACCGGACGAGCACGATGCGTTGCCCGTAAGGCGCAAGCGCCTCTTTCGCGTGGGCGAGCGCGGCATCGTCTTGATCGAACGCGATCAGCCTTCCGTTCTCGCTTAAGCGAGAGGCGATCATGCCGCTGTGCCCGGCCCCGCCGAGCGTGCAGTCGACGTAGACGCCGTCAGGCTTTACGTTCAGCGCTTCGACCGCCTCTTCCTTAAGCACTGTTATATGTCTGAACATGTTGTTACCCCATTTCAGCCGCTTGGTTTATAAATCGAAGTCGAGATCGACGAGCTTCTCCGCGATCTCGTTGTACGAATCCTCCGATTGGCGGGAATAAGCCTCCCAAGCTTCCTTGCTCCAGACTTCCACTCGAGTCGCGACGCCGATGACGACGCAGTCTTTCTCGATTTTTGCGTGCTCGCGCAGGTTGCTTGGTATGTTTACCCTTCCCTGTTTGTCGAGCTCGCATTCGACGGCGCCCGAGAAGAAAAAGCGCGTGAACGCCCGCGCGTCGGACTTCATAAGCGAGAGCGATTTGAGCTTCTGCTCCATAATCGCCCACTCCGACATCGGATAAACGAATAAACATTGGTCGAGACCGCGGGTCATGACGAAAGTGGTGCCGAGGGCGTCGCGGAATTTCGCCGGGATGATCATGCGGCCCTTCTCGTCAACGCTATGTTGAAATTCACCCATGAACATTCCAGCTTCACCACCTAGCCACCCTAATCCACCACTTACCCCCACTTTCCACCACTTTTACTCAAATTCGATAGCAAAAAGAAAAATCCTGCTATAAAAACAGGATTCTCAAAAAAATATTTTATGGAATTAAGGGTCGGTTTTTTTCGGATTTTGCTTTTCGCCGTCGAATGAACCAATAAATTGGCCCGCCGAGTAGAACGAAGGCGACGACGATCGGGATCGCCCCGGCGACGACGATGAGCACGCCTTCCGCGACGGTCGTCAGCGCGTTCAGGCTGTTGCGGATCGCCGCTTCCATCCGTTCGCCCAAGCCCGTATCCCCGTTCAGCGCGGCCGCGCCGGCCCGCGGTTCGTAGATGCGGAGCTCGACCGTCGAGTAATCGACGTTCTGCTGCAAATACCGCATTCGGCCTTTCATCCGCTCGATGTCCTCTTGAATGACAGCCAGTTCGTTCGTGAATCGGATCAAATCTTCCGCGCGGCTCGCCTGCTCCATGTACTGAAGGTACTTCGACTCGACGAGCTGCTTCGCCTTAAGGCGCGCCTCCAGGTCGACGAATTCCTCCGTAACGTCCTGCGCGTTCATGCTCCGATTCAGGTCGGTATTCGGAATTTGCTCCAGACGGTCCATGAAGCCGGAAAAATCGTGCGCCGGCACTTTGATCGTAAACGACCCGGACTTCTCCGCCTCGACCGACTGCTCGGAATATCGGACGATATAGCCTCCGGACAAGTGGATCAAATTTTGCACGGCCGTATACGCCTCGGCATAGCTTTGCACTTCCATCGTCACGTTCGCGTTGTAAATCAACATTCGCGCTGCGCCCTGGACGGGCGCCGCCGCGCCGCCGACGCCGCTGCCGGCCCCGCCCGCCGATGCCGCGCCGCCTGCCTGCGGTTCGGGCGCCGCCGCTTCCGCGGGCGACTCCGACGCAGGCAGCGTCTCCACGCTGGCCTTGGTCTCCATCGCCATCGGCGCGACCGCCGCGCTGTCGGCCGCCGCCATTTCGGAGGAGCCTCCGCTCCAACCGTCCGCCTCGCTGCAGCCCGCAATGGCCGCCGCCGCCGCGAGGAACGTGAACAGCGGTTTCAAGCTTCCTTTCCACGATTTCTTCATCAAAACCCCCGCCCTCATCTCATACTCATCCGCACCACTCCCGGATATGAATATAGACGATGGCAGGCGGCCGAAAGGTTGCGCTCCCGGGGACCGCTTTCCCAAGCTGTCTAACATTTTATCGCCGCCGGGAACGGCGGCTTCGAACGCGCCAAAACTTTCTTGCACTCACCGAGTCATATCATTGATAAAGTAAGGTTAGCGGGAGCAGCTTTGCGGCTGAACGCGATTCCCAAGAAGGAGGTATTCCATGAAAGCAGCCTTGTATTTGTTGAAGCTTGTGGCCGCTACAGGTGTTGGCGTCGGCGTCACATTCGCTGCAGGCTACTTAATAAGCCTGCTTGGGTACGTATTTGTAGATGTCACGTTCTATATCGCGCTAGCGCTAACCGTTTGGGGGGCGTTCGCGATCATGAAAGGCAACGGCCTGCGAAACCGGCCGATCTTCACCGAAACCGAAACCGACCCGTCCGCGTCGGCAACCGAACTCGAACGGGAACGGCAAGACATCGAAACGCAAGGTTCTGTGAAGTACGTCCTTCAAAACCGAACGGCCCGCTTCTCTCTCGCGCGGGTCGTTCCGTTCGCGGCAGGGCTCGCCGCGATGTTCGCGATGCATCTATTCTTTTAATTTGTCCGCGTCACTCGACTTTCTTTACCCACCTCGCAAACAACGCGCGCAGGAGCGCCAGCGGATACGCCGTCCCGGGAAGGAACGCGGCGACCGCCGCCTCCGCCGGCAGCAGGCCGTCAAAGAAAAAATCCCGAACCGCGTCTTCCTTCGCGATGTCGGGATTTCGATTACCGTCGGGGCTTCTGCCGCCGCTTCCGTGCGATTACTGCTCCGCCCAGCTGTCGAGGTACGCTTTCTGATCCTCGGTGAGCGTGTCGATGCTCGTGCCGAGCGCTTCAAGCTTATAGCGCGCTACTTGCTCGTCCGTCTCGTACGGGACGTTGACGACTTTGCCGCCGATCGACTCGTAGTTTTCATTGACGTACTTGAGCGCCATCGCCTGCAGCGCGAACGTCATATCCATAATTTCCGCCGGGTGGCCGTCGCCGGCCGCCAAGTTGACGAGGCGCCCTTCGGCGAGCAAATAAATTTTACGGCCGTCCTTCAACTGGAACTCCTCGATGTTTTTGCGGACCGTACGGCGGGAAACCGACAGCGCCGCAAGCTCCGGGATGTTCACTTCGACGTCGAAGTGGCCCGCGTTGGACAATATCGCGCCGTCCTTCATGTGCTGCACGTGCTCGCCGCGGATAATGTCCTTGTTACCGGTGACGGTGACGAAGTAGTCGCCGACTTTCGCCGCTTCCGCCATCGGCATGACCGCGAAGCCGTCCATGTATGCTTCAACCGCCTTGATCGCGTCGATCTCCGTCACGACGACGTTCGCGCCGAGCCCTTTCGCCCGCATCGCCACGCCTTTGCCGCACCAGCCGTAGCCGCTGACGACGACCGTCTTGCCGGCAACGACGAGGTTCGTCGTCCGGTTGATGCCGTCGAATACCGACTGCCCCGTGCCGTAGCGGTTATCGAACAAATGCTTGCAGTACGCGTCGTTCACCGCGACCATCGGGAACTTCAGCTTGCCTTCCTTCTCGAGCGCCTTCAAACGCAGGATGCCCGTCGTCGTCTCTTCGGCGCCGCCGCGAATCGTCTCCAGCAGGTCCGGGCGCTCGCCGTGCAAAATCGTCACCAAGTCGCCGCCGTCGTCGATGATGAGGTCCGGCTTCGTTTCCAGCGCCTTAACGAGCAGCTCCTTATATTCCTTCGGCTCCGGATTGTACTTCGCGAACACCGTGATGCCGTCCTGCGCGAGCGCCGCGCACACGTCGTCCTGCGTCGACAGCGGATTGCTGCCCGTGATGACGACTTCCGCGCCTCCGGCCTGCACGACCTTCGCGAGGTAGGCGGTCTTGGCTTCGAGATGCAGCGAAATGGCTACCCGCAGCCCCTTGAACGGCTGCTCCTTCTCGAATACGGCGCGAATCCGATTCAGAACCGGCATATGCTGCTGCACCCAATCGATCTTCAGCTTCCCTTCCGGCGCCAGCGCCGGGTTCGCGATAATGCTCTTCTCGAGCGTCGTCATTTCCGATTCACGTCTCCTTCGTTATCTTCTTACCTTATTATAAATAAATGATTTCATGCGGCCGATAGCCGGCCGAGAAATCGAGCTCGGCGCGTTCGATCAGTTCGTCCGTCCAAGCGAACCCGTATCGGTTGACGTACATAAAGACGTTAACGACGCGCTCCTGCGGCTTCCCCGCCGGCGCTACCGTCATCCGGATCCGCTCCCACTGACGGAGACCCGCCTCGTGCTGCTGCTTCATCGCGTCCGTCGTTTTCGCCTCGAAATAATCGATCTGCTCGATAATTTTCCCGAGGTTCGTCTCGCCCAGCTTGCGCAGCCCCGGATTAACGGCCGCGGCCGCGTCGACGAGCGGACGGTACAAATCGGCGAACGTCCCCTTCGCCTGCGCGAACCGCGCGGCGAGACCGGTCGCGTCCTGCGCGGCGAGCCAAGCGTCGCGGCGCTCGTCCAGACGCCGCCAAGCGTCGTCGAACGACAGGCCGAATTTATCCATCTGCTTCTGCACCGTGCCTTCCAGCAGCGTAAACTGCTGACGCGGCACGACGATCGGCGTGCGCTGCCCGAACAGATGGAACGCTTCCCGCAGCGTGCTCCAATACGCGATTTCGCTAGGCCCGAGCACGGTCGCGAGCACGGGGAACACGTACTCCTGCATCAGCGGACGGGTCAAGGCGTTGTTGCTGAAGGACGCCGCGTCGCGCTCGGCCAGCTGCAGCAGCTCGTCGACGGCAAGACGCACCGCGCCCTTCCGATCGACCGCAACGTCGCCGTCGCGGAACAGCAGCTTGCGCTCGCCGTCCGCGAACAGGAAGACGTTGAAGCCGTCTTCGGCCGACTCGGCCTGCAGCGGATACCCGCGCTCCGCGACGGCGCGTTCGCCTTCCTTCAGCGCGCGGGACAGCTCCGCCTGCTTCGACAACAGCTCGCGGAACATGGCGGACTCGGCCGCGCGCAGCCCGGGGTCGTCGGCGTCGATCAGTACGAGGCCGTGCTTACCGAACAGCAGCGACATCGTCTTCGCGAACGCGTCCGACAGCGACCGCGACTCCGCGGCGATGCCGCGCAGCGAATCGAGAATGCCGGGCTTAAATTCCGTATCCTGCAGCGCGCCGGCGAACGATGCGATCGCCTCCGCCCACGCTTCCGGCGTCGGCGTCGTGCGGCTGACCGCCGTGCGCTTGTCGGGCGACGGATGCGCGATCGACAGCTTCTGCAGCGCGAGCTGCGGCGTCACGGCGTATGTATGATTGGCCTCGTCCCAATCGTGGTCTTCCCCGGCGATCCAAAACACGGGCACGACGGGCCGGCCGAGCTGCCGCTCGGCGATGCGCGCCGTCTTCAGCACGGTGATCGCTTTGTACACGACCAGCATCGGTCCGGTGAAGAGGCCCGCCTGCTGGCCGCCGACGACGACGAGCGCCTCGGGATCGCGCAGCCGCTCGGCTTCGCGAATCGCCTCCGGCGCGTCGTTACGCGTGCGGTTGTAGCGGAGGACGGCCTCCGCGACCGCCTCTCGGTTCGCCGCGAGGCGGACGTCCCGCGAGCCGTCGAGCCACGACGCCCGCGCGGACCAGGCTCCGTCCGGGTCTGCATATGGATTCGCCGCGTCGAATCGGGAAGCGGGAGCGGCTCCCGCAGCGTAATCCGCGGCGATAGGATGCATCGGAATATGATCGTACGTTTCGAAACGCATCGTCGTTCTCCTTTACTCTCACAGTTCTATCATTGTACCCCTGCGAGCCGCCCACGTCAAAACGCAAACGAAAGGCCGCCCACGGAGGAACATCCCCTCCGGCGCGGCCTTTCGAAACCGGCAACCTGTAAGTTTATGCGTAGTGGCAGGCGACCCAGTGACCGGGTTTCATCTCCTCGAACGCCGGCGCTTCTTTCGCGCATTTCTCGGTCGCGGCCGGGCAGCGCGTACGGAAATGGCAGCCGCTCGGCGGATTGATCGGCGACGGGATATCGCCCTTCAGGACGATTCGCTCGCGCGTCGCTTCGACTTCCGGATCCGGGATCGGAATCGCGGACAACAGCGCCTTCGTGTACGGGTGCATCGGATTCGCGTACAGCTCCTCCGACGTCGTCAGCTCGACCATCTTGCCGAGGTACATGACCGCGACGCGATCGCTGATATGTTTGACCATCGCGAGGTCGTGCGCGATGAACAAATACGTCAGGCCGAACTGCTTCTGCAGCCGCATCATCAAATTGACCACCTGCGCCTGGATCGACACGTCGAGCGCCGAAATCGGCTCGTCCGCGACGATGAACTTCGGATCGACCGCAAGCGCGCGGGCGATGCCGATCCGCTGGCGCTGACCGCCCGAAAACTCGTGCGGGTACCGCGTCGCGTGATCCGGATTAAGGCCGACGAGGTCGAGCAGCTCCTCGACGCGCTTCTTCCGCTCGGCGCGGCTGCCGACGAGCTTATGCACGTCGAGCGCTTCGCCGATAATGTCGGTCACCGTCATCCGCGGGTTGAGCGACGCGTACGGGTCTTGGAAAATCATCTGCATGTTGCGGCGCAGCGCCTTCAGCTTCGAGCCGCGCAAATCGTAGATGTTCTGCCCCTCGAACTTCACTTGGCCGTTCGTCGGCTCGTACAGGCGCAAAATCGTGCGCCCCGCCGTCGACTTGCCGCAGCCGGATTCGCCGACGAGGCCGAGCGTTTCGCCCTTCCTCAGATGAAAGCTAATATCGTTGACGGCTTTGAGCGTATTGCCTCCGCCGACGTTAAAAAACTTCGTAAGGTTGTTTACTTCGAGCAAGTTCGCGCTCATTGCGCCCCCTCCTTCCCGGCGGCGACCTGCGCCTGCTCCGCCATCGGGTGAAGCAGCCAGCAAGCCGCTTTATGGCTCGGGCTGATCTCGGTCATGTCGACGTCGCGCGTTTTGCAAATTTCCATCGCTTCGTCGCAGCGCGCGCAGAACGCGCAGCCGGCCGGAGGCTTGATGAGGTCCGGCGGCGTGCCGATGATCGGGATGAGCTCCTCGTCCTTCCTCTGGTCAAGGCGCGGCACCGAGCGAAGCAGCCCTTTCGTATACGGGTGCTTCGGGTTTTTGAACACTTCCCACTTCGTGCCCGATTCCACGACCTTGCCCGCGTACATGACGATGACGCGGTCGCACATGTCGGCGACGACGCCGAGGTCGTGCGTGATGAGGATGATCGACGTGTTCAGCCGCGTCTGCAAATCCTTCATCAGCGACAAAATTTGCGCTTGGATCGTCACGTCGAGCGCCGTCGTCGGTTCGTCCGCGATCAGCAGCGCCGGGTTGCACGCGAGCGCGATCGCGATCATCGCCCGCTGCCGCATGCCGCCCGAAAATTCGTGCGGGTATTGCGAGAAGCGCGCTTCCGGGTTCGGAATGCCGACGAGCTTCAAAATTTCGATCGCGCGCGCCTTCGCCGCATCCTTCGTCATTTTTTGATGCTTGATGAGGCCTTCCGTAATTTGGCGGCCGATCGTCAGCGTCGGATTGAGCGACGTCATCGGGTCTTGGAAAATCATCCCGATGTCTTTGCCGCGGATCGCTTCCATCTCCTTCTCGCTCTTCTTCGTCAGGTCTTCGCCTTGGAAGAGGATCGAGCCGTTCTTAATGACGCCCGGAGGGTTCGGAATGAGCCGCATGATCGTTTGGGCGGTCACGCTCTTGCCGCAGCCCGACTCGCCGACGATCGCGACGGCTTCGCCCTTTTTCACGTCGAAGCTGACGCCGCGCACGGCTTGCACCTCGCCGCCGCGCACCTTAAACGACACTTGCAAATCTTTCACTTCCAAAATGGTTTCCATGTAACCCACCTCCTACTTTTTCATCTTCGGATCGAATGCGTCGCGCAGCCCGTCGCCCATAACGTTAAAGGCAAGCATCGTCAGCGAGATGAAGAACGCCGGGAACAGGAAACGCCACGGATAGATTTGCATGACCGCGAGCGAGTCGTTGATCATCGTGCCCCAAGAGGCGTGCGGCACTTGAACGCCGAGACCCAAGTAGCTGAGGAACGCTTCCGCGAAAATCGCGGACGGAATCGTCAGCGTCAGCGTCACGATGATCGGGCCCATCGCGTTCGGAATCAAATGGCGGAACATAATGCGCCACATGCCGGCGCCGAGCGATCTCGAAGCGAGCACATACTCCTGATTTTTCAACTGTATGATTTGACCGCGCACGATCCACGCCATGCTGATCCAACCGGTGATGGACAGCGCGATAATGATCGACCATAAGCTCGGCTCGAACACGACGACGAGCAAAATCGCGATCAACAGGTTCGGAATCGCGTATAAAATTTCGGCGGTCTTGTTCATGATTTCGTCCACGCGGCCGCCGACATACCCCATGATGCTGCCGTAGACGACGCCGATGACGAGGTCGATCAAAGCGGCGTACACGCCGACTTGCAGCGATACCTTCGCGCCTTCCCACGTCCGAGCGAACATATCGCGGCCGAAATCGTCCGTACCGAACCAATGCGCATTCCAGCTCGTCATGTTCGGCGGCTCGTTCGTCGCGAACAAATCGTTGACCGTCGGATCCCAGGGCACGATCATCGGACCGAAAATCGCGGCGACCACCATGAAAATAATGATATAAAAACAAATCATCGAAAACGTGTTTTTACGGAATCGATACCAAATATCGGCCCAGGCGGACAAACTTTCGCGCTCGATCTTTTCCGCCTTCGCCTCGTCCTTCGAAATTTTCCGGAACAGCTCCGGCTTGATATCTTCAGCAGGCTTTAATTGCGTCATCGCCATTAACCTCCTTTGCCGCCGGTCAGCTTAATGCGCGGGTCTACAAGTACATAGGCGACATCGGTCAAAAACCGGCAAACCGTCAAAATGACGCCGTAAAACAACGTCAATCCCATGATTAAGGTATAGTCGCGATTGTTGATGCTGTTAACAAAATGCTCGCCGAGTCCCGCGATGCCGAATACGCGCTCGATGACGATCGAGCCCGTGATGACATTGGCGGTCAGCGGACCGACGTAGGTCACGACCGGCAGCAGCGCGTTCCGGAGCGCATGGCGCACCGTTACGACAAAGCTCGACAAGCCTTTCGCCTTCGCCGTCCGGATGTAATCGGAGTTGAGCACTTCGAGCATCGTGGAACGCGTCAGCCGCGCGATGAACGCGACGGACAAGGCGCTGAGCGCGATCGTCGGAAGCACGTAATGAAGCGGCGAATCAAGACGGGTGACCGGGAACCAGCCCAGCTCCGCGGCGAAGTAATACTGGAGAACGGGCGCCAACACGAAGCTCGGAACCGAAACGCCGAGCACGGCGACGACCATCGTGAAATTGTCCAAAAATTTGCGGTGGTACAAAGCCGCGATAACGCCCAGTCCTACGCCGAAGAAAACGGAAGCGAAGATCGACACGATACCGATCTGCGCCGATAAATAGAAAGAATCGTTGATAATCGTAGTGACCGAACGGAATTGATATTTCATGGAAATCCCTAGGTCGCCCGACAGCAGCCTTCCCATATAAGCGAAATATTGCTCGTACAACGGTCGGTCCAGGCCGTAATGGGCCATGATGCGCTCTTGAATCGCCTTAGGCGTTTTCTCAGAAAGAAACGGGTTGCCCGGAATGACTTTCATGAGGACGAACGTCGCGGTGGCTAATACATAGAGCGAGGCCAGGCTGTAAATAAGCTTTTGAAATAAAAAGCGTGCCATGCGGATGCACCTCTTCCTCGTCCATCGGAATACAACATATTGTAAACGGTAGCGACAAAGCCTTCCATTTTAAAATGTTGCCAACTCTACCGGGGTGGTCGCAATTCAGATTCGTTCTTGCAACACAGAAAAAGGGGCATATATAGGGACCTATATATACCCCGTTCTCCGTAACGCTTTACTTCTAACTTAGTGCTGCTCGATCCAGCCGCGAGTGTAATCCATGTTGCCGGAATAGTCGATAACGACGTCCTTCACGTACGGTTTGTTCATCCAGATCCGCGTGTAGTAGTACAGCGGAGCCAGAGCCATGTTGTCACCGATAAGGATTTTCTCGGCCTTGGCCATCAATTCCATGCGCTTCGCGTTGTCTTGCGTTGCGTACGCGTCTTTCACGAGTTGATCGTACTCGGCGTTCTTGAAGCCGAGGTCGTTATTGCCGGACGTCGACGTGAACATGTCGATGAACGTCATCGGGTCGTTGTAGTCCGCGCCCCAGCCTGCGCGCGCGACGTCGTAGTTGAGCGCCGTGCGGTTCTGGAGGAAGATCGCCCATTCTTGCTCTTCGATTTTGACGTTGACGCCGAAAGCGGATTTCCACATGTCGGCGATTGCCGTCGCGATACGCTTGTGGCCTTCGCTCGTGTTATGCGCGATCGTGAAGCCTTGCGCCGGATCCCAGCCCGCTTCCGCGATGCCTTCCGCCCACAGCTTCTTCGCTTCTTCCAAATTCTCTTGGAAGTATTGCTTGTCGTCGACTTCCTTGCGGAACTCGTCGTTGAGACCTTTGATCCCCGTCGAAACGAAGCCGTAAGCCGGCTGTTGGTTGCCGAGCGTAACTTTGTCGATCAAGAGCTGGCGGTTGATCGCCATCGACAGCGCTTTGCGGACCTTCACGTTATCGAACGGTTTTTTCGTGTTGTTGAAGTTGTAGTAGTACGTGGATGCGATGCCCTGGATGATCAGGTTCGCTTCCGGATTGTTCTTCAGCACCGGAATTTGCTCCGTCGGAATTTCGCCGTTCGGACCGCCCGTCCAATCGAGCTCGCCCGTGTTGTACAGGTTGAGTTCCGTTTGGGACTCGGCGATCATCGCCATGTGAACTTCCGTGAAGTTGATTTGATCTTTGTTATGGTAGCTGTCGTTCTTCACGAGCTTAATGGAATCGTTATGCTTC
Source organism: Paenibacillus sp. (assembly GCF_035645195.1). NCBI lineage: Bacteria > Bacillati > Bacillota > Bacilli > Caryophanales > Paenibacillaceae > Paenibacillus > Paenibacillus sp. Next base: position 78,677 of record NZ_DASQNA010000046.1, read on the forward strand.
CACTCTGCCAGCGTGAACGGACCGTTGCCTACGAAGCTAGCGGCTTCCGTCGCCCATGCCGGGTTGCCTTCGACCGTCGCCTTGTGTACCGGATAGTACGTGAAGAACGACGTGAGGCTGAGGAAGTAAGGCGTCGGGTTCGCGAGCTTCACTTCGAGCGTGTAGTCGTCGAGCGCTTTGACGCCGACTTGGTCGGCCGTGACGCCGCTGTCCGGCGTATTGTACTCGGCAGCGTTCTCGAGGTAATACAATTGGTAAGCGTAAGGCGCCGGCGGATCGAGGTTCGGATCCAGCGTACGCTTCCAAGAATATTCGAAATCATGCGCCGTGACCGGGTCGCCGTTGCTCCACTTCGCGTCTTGGCGAAGCTTGAACGTCCACGTCTTGCCGTCTTCGGACGTTTCGATAGACTCCGCAACGGCCGGCTCGGCTTCGCCGGCTGCGTTCATGCGCGTAAGGCCTTCGTAAAGACCGACCATAACCGTGAAAGAAGTTTGGTCCTGCGCTTGCGCCGGATCCAAGGACGGCGGTTCCGCCGAGATGTTCATCCGGAATACTTGAGTATCCGCTTTCCCTCCGGCTGCCGGCTCCTTCGCCGCATCCGTGTTGCCTTCCGTGTTGGTGCTTTCGCTCGCAGGCGGCGTCGTCGTTTCGCCCTGAGAGCCGGTTCCGCATGCCGCAAGCACTGTTCCCATCATAAGCACGATGGCGAACAACGCGAGCAGATTGCGTTTGATCCCCTTCGACATTAGGCTGTTCCTCCTCAAAAAAATATAGTAGGTTTGTCACCTGCAACATAATATACAACCACCGGTCAAAAAGGTCAATAAGGTTTTTTCCATTTTTGTTAAGTCAATTAACATCGACATAACACAAATCTTACATCGGTCTTCGCGGCTTCCTGAACCGCCCCTCCCTCCGCCGTTCGTTTCATTTAACCGTAGTTTAAATAAAACCGGGCGAAAAGGCAAGCAAACGCTTTCAAATTTTACAAATAAAAAATCGACCGCGCTACGGTCGATTCCGTTTCTTCTAATTAATGACGAATGGATGGCGGCGACGGCGGTTTATCTCGGCGAAGCTTTCACGATGTTATAAGCTTCGATGAGCTCCCGGTACACGTCGCTTTCCAACTGGGCTCTGACCTGCGATTTGACGATCGTCTCGCCTTTCGCCGTCGTCGTGTACCGCGGCGGCAGCCGGTTCAGCGCGAACGCCAGCATGTCGTCCAGCTGCGTCGGTTCGAGTTCGGCCATTTCCGGACGGGCGGCGATCATATCCTTCAGCACTTTCCCTACGATGTCTTCCATCAAATTATGTACCGGCACTTCAGTCCCTCGCTTAGAACAAATTTTGCGTGATTCCGATCGCCGTCAGGAGCACGTAGGCCGCCGACAGCCCTAAAAACCCGAGCCGCCAGATCGCGCGGGCCGTCTTGCGGAAATCGACTTTGCCTTTGGTCCGCTGCTGCAAATTGCCGATCAAGCCGAAACCGAGCAGAAACAGCAGAAGGAGCAGGTAAAACCCGAACGTGGATTGGAAGACTTGGTTGTACAAGGCGGCGACGACGCCGATCAGCAGCAAGGTCGTCACGTCCATCGCCCGTTTCGTGGCAAGCTTCTTCTCTTTCTTCAGAAAGTAGACGATCAGCCAGACCACGGCGAAGGGGATGACCGGCACGATCGCCATTACGGCGTACAACCAGACGAAAAAATCCGCGACAGAGGCGGCGGCTTTCCCGATCCACGACAAGGCGTCCACCCGCTTTCCGTTCGCGCCGGAGATAAAGTCTCCGGCGGACGAGCATATGTCACATTATACCATGACGCCCGTCTACGCAAAAGATCCCCGGCCATATTCCTTCGTCAGGCGAGGGATCGTCGCTTCAGCCTATTCGATTCGCTCCAGGTTGCCGTTCGCATCCATCTTAAACCGCGCTTTCGGTTCCTCCTCGTCCTCGACGAGGAACGCCATCTTGCGGGCCCGATCCATGATTTGTATCAAAGCTTTGTAATCGTCGTTCACCGACCGATAATCGCTCTGCACGTGGTTGACCTCGCCCTCGAGTCTCTCAACCTCTTCCTTCAGCCTGGAAATCTCCTCGTCCTTCTCGCGCAGCTCCTTCTCCAATTGCCGGATGTGGCGATTGAGCTCGGTCTGCGTGTTTTTCCACTGCCGCAAGTACCGGATGATGCTGTCGAACGAAATCGCCTCTTCCGTGCCTCCCTCGAAACGCGCGCTCGCTTCGCCGTCCGCCGCCGAAACGGTCGCGACGCGCTCGCCGTCCTCCGCCTGCTGCTGCGATTTCCGAGAGTTCCGTTTTTGCCGCTGCGCCTTCGCGATTTGGATGGCCGCGTCGTATTTTTTGCGCACGCACGAGTTCCAGCGGAAGCCGCATGCCGCCGCCGTGCGGCCGATTCGCTCGCCGACCTCCTCGAACGCGTTCAGCTGCGTGCTGCCTTCCCGAATATGCCGAAGCGTCACCTCCGCAAGCATGAGATCGTCTTCCGGACTCCAAGCGTCTTGTCGAACTGCCGACATGATCTGTAAACCTCCTAACCAGTGTTTCGGGTATAGATGCACAATTTATCTCTATGCCCATAGTAGAGTTCATAGAATCTATTTCATACTAAAATGTATGTCCAAAATGGTTTCGGAACATACGTCGCCCCCCCGGAGTGGAAAAGTTTCCGTTTTCGTCACCGGTTCCGCCGTTTACATGACCGACGCAAACGGATATAATGTCGAATAGATGAATTTTTACGACTGCAATGCAGAGAGGGGGAGCGTCATGCCGCGCATGTTTCGTGTTCTCGGCTTCTGGACCCTCGTCATCGGACTGATGGCGTTAGCGGGAGATATGTACACGATGGCTTTGCTGTTCTTTTTCCAAACAGCCGCTTTCGTCATATTGGGTTACATGAATTTGTCCGAACGTGCTTACATACTCCTGTTTTGGGGGTATATGATCCTTTCGTTTACAGGGTTCACGTATTGGTCATTCTTCCAGATGGACATTTAGTCAGCCGCTCCCGCGGCGAAGAAAAGGGCGAATCGCGTCGATGCGATTCGCCCTTTTTTTAGTCCGACGCGCCGTTCATTTCGCGCGCCGCGCCCTTCTCCATCGTCAGCACTTTGAACAGTTCGCTCATCCCGTCGCTGAGCAGCAGCTGCCGGATCGCGCGGTTTTCCCTCGCCGCCGGGGAGAACGGGTCCCTCCCGTCGTGGCTGCGCAGCCGCTGCAAAATACCGTTGTCCACGAGGAACTGCTTCTGCGTCCGGATCGCGACGTGCTGAAATCCGGCCTCCTCCGCCGCCATCGCGACCCATTCGAAGTTGACGTGCGCGGTGAGATCCTGCTCGCCCGGCGCGAGGAACGGGTCGTCCGAGGCCGTATGCTTTCGGTAAGCGGCGAGCGTGCCGTTCATCCGGTGCGGCCCGAACAGCTCCTCGGAGACGTCGCCGTAATCGGCGAACAGGGCGAACCCTCGGACGAGCCTCGCCCCGAGGCCGGCGATCCAATCGAGCGCCGCGAGTCCGACCTCGATGCGCTGCCCTTCTTCCGCCGCGTTCGGACCGTGCGCGCTCAGCCACGCGGCGAGCCGTTCCGCGCTCAGCTCTCCTTCCGCAGCGACGAGCGTTCCCGCGCGGGGGCCGCGCTCCACGTACAGCTCCCGCCACGCGCCGCCGCGCCGTACGACGCGGTGCACGGGGAACGCGTCGAGCAGCTCGTTCGCGAACAGCAGCGTCGGCGCCGTCTTCGGCAGCCGCTCGGCCGCCTCGTCGTCGGGCGGCACGACGCCGGCGATCCGCTTCGCGTGGGCGGCTAGCCGCCACCGCTGCAGCTCGCGGTGGTACGGGCTTCCCTCCACCGCGAGGAAGACGGCTCTCCGGTACGTGTCCGGATACATATCGCGCAGCTCGTCCAGCACGGCCTCCGCCAGCCTGCCGTCCCCGCCGCCCCATTCGCAGACGACGATCTCCTCCTCCGGCGGGGCTATTTTACGGGCCGCTGCATGCAGCTGCGCGGCGACGCACGCGCCCATCGCGCGCCCGACATGCGCGCTCGTATAGAAGTCGCCTTCTTTTCCGAGCTTCGGTACGCTCTTTTGATAATATCCGCCTTCCGGGTGGTATAAACATAATTCCATATACGCAGCGAACGTCATTCGGCCGCCGCCTTCCCGCAGCCGTTCCTCGATCGCCCGATGCAACGGCCGCGCTGTCGTTTCCGCCAAACGTCCCGCCTCGCTTTCCCGAATTTCCCGGCTCTTCCGGCTTGTCCCGTTACAGACAAAAGCCGACGCCCTCTGTATAATAATACTAAGCTTTTAAGGAGGAGTCACACGTTCATGACTCGATTGAATTGGTTCAGACAGCGCGCGCCGTTGCGCGCCGCGCTTGCGGCGCTGCTGGCCGCGGCGTTCGCCGCGGGCTGCGAAGAAACGCAGAGCCCTGACGACTCGGCGGAAGCCGAGGCGCGGAAGGCGCGGATCGCGGCGGCTTACGAACGGAACGACTCGCTCGATCATTATCGATTCGAAGGCAGCTTCGCGTTCGCTGCGGCGCCGGACGCGGCCGCCGCGGGCATCGTGCCGACGCTGGCGGACGGTCTCTCCTGGTCCGGCGTCTATTATCGGAACCCGCTGCGGCTCGAGGCGGACATCCGCCCGGGCGGCGACGCGGACGAGACGGCCGCCGGCGACGCGGCGCGGGAGACGATTCCGCTGCTCGTCCGAGACGGCACGTTGTTCATCAGCATACCGGCGATCAATCGGCCGGACGAATATTTGAGCGTTCGCCTCGAGGAGGCGAACGGCGGCGCTGCGGCGGGCGTCGCCTCGCTGGTGCAAGCGGCCGGCGCCGTCGACGCGCTGGCGGAGCGCATCTTCGACGAGCTCGATCCGCGGTGGATCGCGCCCGCAGAGCCGGCCGGCGCCGCGGGCGGCGAGCGGTTCGTCGCGGCGGTGACGGCCGACAACGCCGACGCGATGACGGCCGCGGTGCAAGCCGGCTTCGCCGCCTGGGCGCGGTCGCTGCCGGCCGAGCTCGGGGCGCCCGCGCTGCCGGAGGGCGCCGGCATCCGCCTCGCCGAAGGCGGCGCGCTTTCGTTCGCGCTCGGCGCGGACGGCACCGTCGCCGAGCAGCTGATCGAGCTCGCGTTCGTGTCCGGCGAGGACGCCGCCGAGGCGGGAACGCTGCGTTACGAGCTTCGCCTTAGCGAGGCGAACGGCTCGCCCGCGCTGACGAAGGAGGCACCGGCGGCGACGGTGCCGCTCGAGCACGTGCTCGCGTTCTTGAAAGCGGGATCCGGCGGCGCCGAGCCGTAAAGCGCCGGCCGAGCCGGCCGAGGCGACGTTGTTGTCATGCGGACGCCGCGAACGTTATAGGGATAAAGAGACAGTATTTTAGGACGGGCGGTGGAGCGGATATGCGCAAATGGTTCGGGGGCTGCCTCGCGGCGTCGTTGGCGTTCATGAGCGTCGCCGGGTTCGGCATCGAGCGGGGCTTCGCCGCGGAAACAGCCGTTCCGGCGGCCGGGAACGCGGCATCGGCGGAAGCTGCGGCCGAGCCGACGGAAGCCGTCACGGACGACGCATCGTCGCTCGTGCAGCAGGGCCTCACCATACACGAACTGGACAAGGAATTGGCGCGGCTGAAAGCCGAAGAAGCGGACGTGAACTCCGATATCGGCGAGAAGCGCGGCGAAATCGAGCGGCAGAAAACGACGCTCGATGCGCGCACGGCCGCGGCGGGCCGCGTGCTGAGAGCGTATTATATGGGGCAGCGCGACCGATTGTGGCTGCTCCTGTTCGAGATGAAATCGTTGAACGAGGCGCTCGTCGCGATCGATTATTTGCAAGCGATCGTCACGAACGATTTCAAGACGCTCCGGGAATACCGGGCGGCGTATGTAGCGCAGCAGGAGCGGCTCGCGGAACTGACCGCGCAGCAGGAGCGGCTGCGGCTCGTGATCGCGGAACATGAGAAGCAGCGCGTGCGGCTCGTGGAAGCGCAGACCGAGCTGGATCGCCGGCTGGCCGAGCTGACGGAGCAGGAGCGCGAGATCCAGCTGGGCGCGATCGCGGCCGTTACGGAGCAGTGGGAGAAAGAGGGCCTGCCGCTGTTCGAGGACGTCCTGTCGGCCCTAAGCACGACGATGCGGGATTTGCCCGAGCTGCTGGAAGATCCGTCCTTAATGTCCGTCAAGGACGGCGTGATGGAAATTCGCATTCCGGATACGAAGTTCAACGCTTTCTTGAAGGAACGGAACGAGCTGTTCGAGCATTTCGAATTCGCGTTCGGACCGGAAGGCATGACCGTCGCCGGCGGCCTGAACGGGCATAGCGCGGAGCTGCTGGGCGCGTACACGCTCGAGCACGAACCTGTCAACTCGCTTCGGTTCACCATTTCGAGCCTGACGTACAACGGCTACGAGCTTCCCGACACGACGAAGGACGCGCTGCAAAACAAATACGACCTCGCTTTCGAGCCGGGCCGGCTCCTCTCCGGACTCACCGTGTCCGATCTCGCCAACGAAGATGGCCTCATGCGCGTCAAGCTGAGCTTCTCCCTCGCTTCAGGGTTTTAAGGCATGCAAGGGTTGCATCTCTAATATCCTGCCGCCGGAAGCTCTTCCGGCAGCGCCCCGTAAGGCGTGTACGCATTATCGATTCTGCGCATGATCGTCCCGAGCCGCAGCCCGTCCGCGCCGTCCTCGGCGAGCGCGCCGAGCGCATAGGCGGACGCCGCGCCGGACGCCGAGCCGAGCACCGCCGGCGCGCCGCCGAGCGCGGATGCCGGCAGCCCATAATACGAGCGGTAGACGGGCCATCCGCCGGCGTTCGACGTTTCTAGGAGGCCGTGTCCTTCCAGCGTCGCATCCTCCATCAGATACCGAATCCACTCGGCCGCTTCCGCCGGATGCTGCGACGACGCGGACACCGCGAAGCTGCGCCCCGCGAACGGCGGCAGCGCGCCCGACGCCTCCGGCGCCGCTACGAACGGCGCGACGGCCAGCTCGCCCCGGCCGCCGTTCGCTTCCGCCGCTTCGCTCAGCCGGACAAGCGCCCAAGCCGCGTCGCCGCGCAGCACCGCTTCCACCGGTCCGGCGGCCGGCTCGGACGACTCAGCGACGCCTGCCCTCGCATCCCCCTCGGCTTGCGCTTCCTCCGCGGCGTCTTCGCCGGAGTCCGTCGATTCGCTCGCTTCGGCCGCGACGCCAGCCGAAGCGAGGGGCGCGCCTCCTTCTTCCGCCGACGCCTCGCCTGCCGCCTCCTCGGCCGACCCAGACGCTGGTGCCGGTCCGTCCGACGACTTCTCCGCGGCCTCCGCCTCCCCGCCGCCGCTCCAATCGCGCAGCAGCGCGGTCCCGTACGCGTCGGAGACGGCGGCTTGCGTCGAACCGGCGGCGGCCACCCATTCCTCCGCCGTCGCCGGCGTCTTCTTGGCGAGCGGGGAATCGGCGCGCACCGCGAACACATACGGATCCCAATCGAACGGAACCGCCCACAAATACCCGTTCCACCGGACGGCCCCCCGCACCGTTTCGAACCATTGCGATTGGCGCTCCGCCGCCACGTAATCGTCCAGCGCCTGCAGCCGCCCGGCGGCCGCCTCGAGGCGCACACGCTCCGTCGGCAGCAGCAGCACATCCGGCGCCGAGCCCGTTTCGACCCCCGCCTCGTACATCGCGTTCATCTCGCCCGGCTCTACGTTCCGCAACGCTACCGCCACGTTCGGCCGCGCGGCCGCGTACCGATCCGTCGCCCGCCGCAGCGCCTCGAACGAACGCGCATCCATCGACACGACCGCGCTCAGCGCGACGCGCGGCTCCGCCGCTTCGTCCGGCGCCCCGAACACGGGGGCGGCTCGCTCTCCGCTATGCAGCGGCGGCCGGTCGCCGCCGATATCGCTCATGCCGAGCAGCATGAACAGCGTCATGCCGACGGCGGTCATCAAGATCACGAACCATTTGCGCATGGATGCCGTTCCCCTCCCGCTACTACGCCCATCTTACCAAATCCCGAACGTCCCGTGGATTTCATTTGTGTTACAACGACGGCTCCAGTACAATTATTTGTTATGACGAATGTACGGAGGAACGCGCCATGCGGAAGTTCGGATTGCTAATGGAGTTGCCCGAGGGCAAGCGGGCCGGTTTTTACGCCCAAATCGTGAAGGCGCTCGCCGAAGCGGCGAACGTCGCGGATCGCGACAAGGAATTGATCGTGGTGGACAGCGAGGAAGAGCGCGGCCGCGTCGCCGCGGTGCTTGAGAAATATCGTGTCGCCTGGGAGCCGCTGGAGCTGATCTCGCTGCCGGAAGGAACCGAGCTTGACGAGGCCGCCGAAGACGTCGGGTTCGTCGGCAGATCGGGGGGCGCCTACCTGTACGCGGATCGCGTCGCGAGGTTTCGACTGCCGCGCATGCAACCGGCGGGAGCGGACATCGCCCCCGCCATGCTGCAGCTGGAAGAATTCATTCGGTTCGCCTATGACGACGGCGGACAGCGCGTTTACTGCGCGGAACCGCATCTTCGCGAGGCGGTGGAAGGCGTCGCGAAGCGGTACGGCGCCGCCGTCGAATTCCTCTAACGCATGATTACAGCAAATCCGCGGCGAGCTGGGCGAGGTGCGAACGCTCGCCCTTCTCGAGCGTGATGTGGCCCGACAACGGCTCGGCCTTGAACCGCTCGACGACATGCGTCAAGCCGTTGCTCGAAGCATCCAAATACGGGTGGTCGATTTGCTCCGGGTCGCCCATCAGCACGATTTTGCTGCCTTCGCCGACGCGCGATACGATCGTCTTCACCTCGTGGCGAGACAAGTTTTGCGCTTCGTCGATGATGATGAACTGGCCCGGGATGGACCTGCCTCGAATATACGTCAACGCCTCGACTTGAATGCTCGTGAGGCCCGCCAAAATCTTATCGATGTCTCCGCTTTTCTTCGTATCGAACAAATACTCGAGGTTGTCGTACACCGGCTGCATCCACGGACGCAGCTTCTCTTCCTTCTCCCCCGGCAAATATCCGATGTCTTTCCCCATCGGCACGACGGGACGCGCGATCAAGAGCTTCTTGTACTTTCGCTCGTCTTCCACCTTCATGAGCCCCGCCGCCAGCGCGAGCAGCGTCTTGCCGGTCCCGGCTTTGCCCGTCAGCGTAACGAGCGGCACGTCGTCGTTCAGCAGCAGTTCCATCGCCATTCGCTGCTGCGCGTTCCGGGCCGTAATGCCCCACACCGGGTCGTTGCTCAAAAACAGCGGCTCGAGCTTCTTGCCGTCGGCGTTCACCTTCAGCAGCGCCGATTTCGACGAACCGAGCTCATCTTTTAAAATCACGAACGAGTGCGGAAGCAGCGACGCGTACGTCGACACCGCCGATACCGGCAAAAACCGGTACGAATAAAACTCGTCGATGACCGACGGATGCACCTTGATCGTCAGGTATCCGGTATACAGGTCGTTCAATCCGACCGTTCTATCGTTTAAATAATCCTCCGCCGTCAGCCCCAGCACGTCGGCTTTGATGCGAACGAGCACGTCTTTGCTGACGATGACGACCGGCTTCGGATTCGGCTTTTCTTGTTCTTCGTATAAATAGTTCAGCGCTACGGCGAGAATGCGATTGTCGACCGTCGATTCCCCGAACAACTCCTGCATGCGGGCGAAGCTGCGGTGGTTGAGTTCGACTTTCAGCGTCCCCCCGCCCTCCAGCGGAATGGAATCGTGCAGGCGGCCTTTGTCGCGCAAGCTGTCGAGCAGCCGCGAGACGTACCTGGCATTGCGGCCGATCTCGTCCGCGTTCCGCTTTTTCGAATCGATCTCCTCCAGCACGATCGCAGGAATGATGACGTCGTTGTCTTCGAAAGCGTACAGCGCGTTCGGATCGTGAAGCAGAACATTCGTGTCCAGCACGTAAATTTTCTTCATCGCAATTCCCTCCATAGCAGTCGGTTGGCGGTTCGGGAGATACATAGTCGAGGCGAAAAAGGAGAACCCTAACAGTACACTCATTTTCCCGAAAGGACGGAACCGAGATGCGCAGACAACAACTTGGATGGTTCGGCGCGCTGCTGCTGCTGGCAAGCGCGGCCGCCGGTTGCGCCGGCGGAAACCAGGCGGGCCCGGAAGCGAAACAGCAAGGTAACGGCACGCATGAAATTCGGGTCGAGCAAACCGCGCCCGCGACGGACAAAGAGCGAACCCGCGCGACCGAAGCCCGGCTCGAGCAATTGGCCGAAAGCATTCCCGAAGTCAAACATGCGAATTGCGTCATTATGGGCAATACGGCCATCGTCGGCATCGACGTCGACGGCCGGGTGGAACGATCTCGCGTCGGTACGATCAAGTACGCCGTCGCGGAAACGCTGCGCCAAGATCCGGTAGGCATCAACGCGATCGTCACCGCCGATATGGATCTCAATCACCGCCTTCAAGAAATCCGGCAAGATATGAATAACGGACGCGCGATGCAAGGCCTTGCGGAGGAATTGGCCGACATCGTCGGACGCATCGTGCCGCAGCTTCCAAGGGACACGGAGGACAACAACGCCGAAGCCGTCCCCGAGGACCCGAACGCGAAAACGCAGGAGCAAGGCGCGAACAACGCGCAAGCTCAGCAGAACGGCACCGCGCCGTCGAACGCCGGCGAACCGAAGGACAACCGGAGCTTCCCGGCCAACCCGGCCAACCGTTGAATGCCGTCGAAAAAACGCGGATAAGCGCACAGAAAGCCTAGTCGCATGCGACTAGGCTTTCTTCATGGCGGCGAAAACCTGGTTGTCCAGCTTCTCGGCCGCGCGCTTGTCATATGTTTTTTCGTATTCGGGCTCGGCGGAAATCCGCGCGCCGTAGAACATGGCATCGCGCACCGACTCGACAACGATGTCGATGCATACGAGCTTGAACGGCACGTCTTCGAGCGGATCTTTGACGATGCTCGCCGCGCCGTACACCGCGTGCACGCTGCCTTCCGCGAACATCGTTACGTTGACGCGCGGGTTCGCGCGAACGTTCGACACGATACGAGAGCGTCCGTCCACGGCGAAGCGAATCGTCCGCTCGTCGGGAGCGTACACCCACGAGATCGCGCTCGTGACCGGGCCGCCGTTCTCCGCGTCGATCGTGCTCAAGAGGACCAGCTTTTCTTTCTCCAACTGCGTGATCAATTCTGAGGATAAAACCGTAACGACTTCCGACATGTGTCCAATAGCCTCCCAGCGATAACATATGCGCCGTCCGCACCTTCATTATAGCACAAGCGGCCGGTTTCGCGACAGCGGACAAACGCGCGCTTACTGCGCCGCGGCTTCCGCGTCTCCCGCCTCCGCCGCTCCCTCCGACTCCGCCGCTGCAGGCGGTCCGTCCGGAAGCAGCTGGTTTTGAAGATGCAGCGACGCTTCCTCCACTTCATCGGGCGCGAGGCGCACATAATGGCCGTCCCAGTCGCCTTCCAAGTGGATGTAGTCTATTTTATCGCCGTCGATGCCGATATATGTTTGAATCATCTTTTCAATTTGTTGCGAAGGAATATTCGTCTTGACATGGCTCGACACCGCGTCGAACACGCTGCCGACTTTCAACAATCCTTGCGGCGTCTTCATCTTCTCCAGCAGCTTCGAGATGACCTGCTGCTGGCGCGCGTTCCGCTCGAAGTCGTTGGACGCTTTCGTCTTCGGGCTGCAGTTCATCGACATGCGGTAGCGGACGAAATCGAGCGCCTGCTTACCGTCGAGGTCCTGCAAACCGGCCTTCAGATTAATGTACGTGCCGTCCGCGTTGTCGCGGTGGCACATGTTCTGATCGACGTCGATCGTGAGTCCCCCGTACGCGTCTACGACGTCCACGAACGTCTGGAAATCGACGACGGTCACGTAATCGATCGGCACGTCCAAGTAGTCGCTGTACAAGTTTTTAATCTTGTCCATCGCGTACTTCTCCCGTTCGGTCCGATCCTTCGGCGCTTCCGACAAATTGCCGTACAAATACGTGGAATAAAAGCTGTTGGCCTTGTTCGGCTTCAGCCCTTCCGGATCGATGTACGAATCGCGCGGAATCGAGACGAGCGTCGCCGTTTTGCTTTTCGGATTGAGCGTCGCCACCATAATGACGTCGGTGTTGGCGCTGCGGAGCTCCTCCCGGTAGTCGATGCCGAGCAGCAGGAGCGAAATCGGACTGACGTCCGCCGTTTTCTCCGGAGCGACAACCTCCTCGGTCCCGAGATCGATCACGAGTTCCTTCGCTTGGTAATACAAGTACACACCATAGCCGATCATGCCGACCAGCGCGATCACCATAAGAATTATAACGCCTTTGAAAATGCTGAGTCCCCGCGCCTTCGGCTTCGTCGGGGCTCCGCCGCGCACCGCCTTCGCGCCGCGGGGCGGCAGTGAGGAATTCGGATCGGTCATCGTTTTCACCTGAATGAATTATTCGTTGTATTTGGGGTTGGCGTTGATGTCTGCGAGCAGCTGCTCGGCCGCTTCCCGATCGTACAGCTGCGTTTTGCGTTTGCCGTCTTTCGTGTACGCGACATGCACCATCGTATCGTCGACGGTTTGAATCTCGAACGATTCGAGCCCGTGATCCTCCGTCAAGATTTGTTCGAAAAACGCGACGGTGTCCTCCGCCGCGCGGTCGCCGGGCCGGCCTGCCGCGACGAGTTTGATTTGCAGCCAGTTGAACAATGCGTCATCGAGGCGCATGCTTTTCACTCCTCCTTGATCAGCATCGCCCGCAGTCCGGACGACCACCATGCGCGCAGCGCGTCCGCGTGCGGCGCGTGCGGCGCGAGCTTCTCCGCAAGCCGCAGCGCCTCGTCGGGCGCTAGCAGCCGCTCGGCGAACGCGACGGCGCAGGATGACGCGGCCAGCGGCCCGGTCAGCACGACCGCGCCGCCTTCATCGAGCCGCAGCTCCGCAACATCCGCGCCGGTTCCGCACGCCTCCCCGTCCTCGCCGAGCAGCAGCGCGAGCTTAAAGCTCGGCAGAAGGCGCGGATGCGCTTCGGCGGAGAGCCGGCGAAGCGCATCCCCTTCCTCCGGGGACAGGGCGATCCGCGGCGACGCAAGCGTCAGCGGCTCCGTCGCGGAGACCGGCGTCAGCCAGTACGTTTTCATTACGCTTCCCCGTTCGCCCGGCCCTCCGCGTCGCGCTGCGCCTTCCGCTTCGCCCGTCCTTCGACGAAATAGCGAACGCGGACGAGCAGCATCAGACCGACGGCGACCGAGAGGCTGAGGATAATCGGAAGCCCGAACATTTGGAAGATAAGCAGGATGAACGAGCCGACGCCGATCAGGAGATAAATGATCGCATCCTTGAGCAGCGGCAGTTTGCGCACCCGAAACACCTTATTGTACACATACGTCACGAGCGCATAGATCAATGCGTACGTGATCCAAACATGTTCGAAAAACCATTCGTTCATGCGTTGACCATCTTCTTGTTTTTCTCCGCCCGTTCGCGTTCGCTCTTATTCAAAAGCTTCTTCCGCAGGCGGACCGATTTCGGCGTAATTTCGCAATACTCGTCGTCGTTCAAATACTCCAGCGCTTGCTCGAGGCTCATGATGCGCGGCGTCTTCAGCTTAACGGTATCGTCCTTCGACGCGGAGCGCACGTTCGACAGCGCCTTCTCCTTGCAAATGTTCACGATGATGTCGTTGTCGCGGTTATGCTCGCCGACGATCATGCCCTCGTACACCTCCGTGCCCGGCGTGAGGAACAGAATGCCGCGGTCTTCGACGGACATCATGCCGTAGAACGTCGACGTGCCGGTTTCGCTTGCAACGAGCACCCCTTGGTGTCGTCCGCCGACGCCGGCGCCTGCGTACGGGCCATACGAGTCGAACGCGTGGTTCATGATGCCGTAGCCGCGCGTCAACGTCAGGAAGTCCGTACGGTAGCCGATGAGGCCGCGGGACGGAATGAGGAACTCGATCCGGACGTTGCCGCTGCCGTTGTTGACCATGTTGACCATTTCCGCTTTGCGCGTGCCGAGGCTCTCCATGACGGCGCCCATGCTTTCTTCCGGCACGTCGATGAGCAGGCGCTCGATCGGCTCCATCTTCTGGCCGTCGATTTCTTTCACGATAACTTCAGGCTTGGAGACCTGCAGCTCGTAGCCTTCGCGGCGCATGTTCTCGATCAGGATGCCGAGGTGCAGTTCGCCGCGGCCGCTGACGACGAACGCATCCGGGCTGTCCGTATCTTCGACGCGCAGCGCGACATCCGTCTCCAGCTCTTTGTACAGACGCTCGCGCAGCTTCCGGGACGTGACCCATTTGCCTTCCCGGCCGGCGAACGGCGAATTGTTGACGAGGAACGTCATCTGCAGCGTCGGCTCGTCGATCGTAAGGAACGGCAGCGCTTCAGGGTTATTCGGGTCGGCGATCGTTTCGCCGATGTTTACTTCTTTAATGCCGGCGATCGCGACGATGTCGCCCGCGCCCGCTTCTTCGATCTCGATGCGCTTGAGGCCTTGGAAGCCGAACAGCTTCTCGATGCGCGCTTGACGCGCTTTGCCTTCGCCGTCGAGGACGGCGACCGTTTGGCCTGCGCGAACCGTGCCGCGGTTGACGCGGCCTACCGCGATGCGGCCCAAATATTCGTTGTAGTCGAGCAGCGTTACCTGGAACTGCAGCGGGAGCTCCGTGCTCTCCTGCGGCGCAGGGATCGACTTCAGGATCGTTTCGAACATCGGCTGCATCGTAGGCTCTTGCGCTTCCGGCTCGAGGCCGGACGTGCCGTTAAGCGCCGAAGCGTAAACGACCGGGAATTCGAGCTGGTCGTCGTCGGCGCCGAGCTCGATGAAGAGGTCGAGCACTTCGTCGATGACTTCCGCCGGACGAGCGTTCGGACGGTCGATTTTGTTGACGACGACGATCGGCGTCAGCCCTTGCTCGAGCGCTTTGCGCAGCACGAATTTCGTCTGCGGCATGCAGCCTTCGAACGCGTCGACGACGAGCAGAACGCCGTCGACCATTTTCATGATGCGCTCGACCTCGCCGCCGAAGTCGGCGTGTCCCGGCGTGTCGACGATGTTAATCAAATGGTCTTTGTACGTAACGCCCGTGTTTTTCGCGAGAATCGTAATGCCGCGCTCGCGCTCGAGGTCGTTCGAGTCCATGGCGCGCTCGACGACGGCTTCGTTCTCGCGGAACGTGCCGGCTTGCTGGAGCAATTTGTCGACGAGCGTCGTTTTGCCGTGGTCGACGTGGGCGATGATGGCGATGTTGCGGATTTTATCTCTAGCGATCATTTTGTGTATTCTCCACTCCAAATTGGATTTTTTTCATAAAATAAGCGTCGGAGACAGATCCGACGCTGGCTTTGGTCCTTTAAATTATACGCTTTTTGAGGCGAAAATGCAACATTTTTAGCGGAAATCCGGCCGCCTTGCCGCCAGAGCTACGCCCGCGACGACGAGCAGCAGCGCCACGACGAACGCGTTCACATACATGAGCAGCGTAATCAACAGCAAAAGCAGCGACACGGCGCCCGCGACGAGCGATACCGCGCGCATCGTCCCCAGCCGTTCGGCGGCGGCGAATTCGTACAGCCCTACCGCGATCGATAGCGGGAACAGCGGCCACAGCGCTTTCATCCACGTCCAGCCGAACCAGGCGCACAGCAGCAGCGCGATCGATCCGATCGAAAGAAGCGCCCCAGGCAAATAGACGACTGTCGGCAGCCTGCGGCTCCAAACGCCGAAATGGAGCGCGACGCCGGCGGCCAGCGGCAGCAGCGGCCACAGCCAAGCGGCCAGCGCCCCGAATACGCCCAGCTTCCCGAGCGCGATGAAGATGCCGGCGGCGACGATCGAAAGGCCCAGCGGCAGCGTGCGGTTGTTCATCGTTCGACCCACTCCCGTCTACACGTCCGCGCCAAAGTACGACGCGCTTTGCTATCAGTGTAGCGGAAAAGTGTCGAAAATTCCACACCTATGCGGCGCGCGCCGAGCGGTTCTTCTTCCACAGCCCCGCGCCGACGACGAGCGCCGCGGCGACGATCGGCACCGCCCAATGAACCGCGTGAGGGACGCCCGCGAGCCAGCGGCCGACGTTCGGGTCTTTCAGGAACATTTCGCCCGCCGTGTAACCGAGTATGCCCGCTCCGATATATACGAGCACCGGATATTGATGCAGCAGGCGCATGACGAACGTGCTTCCCCACACGATAAGCGGTATGCTGATCAATATGCCGACCGCGATCAGCAGCCAATTGCCGTCCGCGATCGCCGCGATCGCGAGCACGTTGTCGAGGCTCATTACGAAATCGGCGACGATGATCGTCCAGATCGCGCCGCCGAGCGTCGCCGCGCTTTTCACGTCGCCGTGCCCGTCGTCGTCGACGAGCAGCTTGACCGCGATATACAGAAGCAGCAGACTGCCCAGCAGCTGAATGAACGGAATTTGCAGCAGGATGACGGCGACGACCGTCAGCACGATGCGGAGCCCTACGGCGCCGAACGCCCCCCACCATACCGCTTTCTGCCGCTGGTGTTCCGGCAGCCGTTTGCTCGCCATCGCGATGACGACGGCGTTGTCCCCGCTCAGGACGATGTTGACCATTATGATTTTCAACAGCAATAAAAGACTCGCCACGCGCGTTCCTCCTCGTTCTCATCTCACTCGCGGCCTTGTCCGTTAACAGATACAAATCATTGTATGTGACAAGCTTTTTATTTATGTGCAAGAGCCGTACCCTTATCCCTTGACGATGATCCGTCCATGCCCTTATAATGAACACATTGGAAAAAGGGGAGTAGCTGTACAACAAAGTCGTCAATACGGAACGATCGTTCCCGGCTTTGTTGGCAACGCACGCCGTTGTTAGCAAGACCTTTGCCGCGCTTGTTTTTGGCGCAGGCTTTGGTCTTTTTTTATTTGCCTTTTTACAAAAACCAAAGGAGTTGGAAGAAAGCATGGACATCATGTCTCCGGAGTTTTGGGCCGCCCTGCTAACCATCATTTTTATCGATCTCATATTGGCGGGAGACAATGCCATCGTCATCGGGATGGCCGCCCGCAAGCTGGCGCCCGAGCAACAGAAAAAAGCGATCCTCTGGGGGACGTTCGGCGCGGTCGCGATCCGCGTCATCGCGACGGTGCTCGTCGTCGAGCTGTTGAAGATTCCCGGCCTGCAGTTGGTCGGCGGTTTGCTTCTCGTTTGGATTTCTTACAAGTTGCTCGTCAGCGACGAAGGGCATAAAGAAATCAAGGCGAAAGACAGTCTGTGGGCCGCGGTCCAAACGATCGTCATCGCCGACGCGGCGATGGGCATCGACAACGTCATCGCGGTGGCTGGCGCGGCGCACGGCGATTTCCTCCTCGTCGTCATCGGCTTGCTCATCTCGGTGCCGATCGTCGTCTGGGGCAGCACGCTGTTCATCAAGATCGTCAACAAGTTTCCGCCGATCGTATACATCGGTTCCGGCGTGCTCGCGTACACGGCTGCCAAGATGATTACGCACGAACCGTTCATTCACGGTTGGTTCGCGCATCCGGCCGTATACTGGTCGTTCCTCCTCCTCGTCGTCGCCGGCGTCCTTGCCGCGGGCAAACTGAGCAACGCGAAAGCGGCGGCGCGCTTGTCCGAGCAGCATCACTCCAGCGGTGCGTAAAAAGGCAATACGAAACTGGCCCCGATCCATCGGATCGGGGCTTTTCTTTGCCTGCAGCAGCCCCCGGAGCGCGCCGACAGCATAAAACATGTGCG
>NZ_DASQNA010000047.1 GCF_035645195.1 Paenibacillus sp.
TAGTTGCCCCTGATAAATTCAAATTTGAAAATGGCCCTCCCTGGTAGAAGCGGTCAATCGGAGTTGGTACCTGCCCATTGTCGTTTTTTTGCTGATTACTTGGTCATTTGGGTGGCTTTTCTCAGGTTATGAACCCAGATCCCAAAGCCGACCCAGGTTTTAGAGCCGGCAAGGCCCCTGTACCGGCTTCGACTGAGGCCGTACTTGCGTTTAAGCAAACTGATTTTCGCTTCCCCTGCCGCGCGATAGCGCTGCAGATTCTGGAACCAGTGCTGCTTCTCGTGTTCGGTTCGTCTCTTGCTTTTCTTGCCGCGAGTCGGCATGCTGATGCGAGCGACGCCAAGTGTTTCGGCCGCTTTCTCATTAGCCGCACTCGCGAAACCGCGGTCGGTTGCTACGGCATGCGGAGCCTGGCCGAACCTGGCGATGTGCTGCTCAATCGCCGGCTCAAGCAAATTGTCGTCGGACGGGTTTCCGGCATAAAGCTCGTAACCCGTGACGAAGCCGCTTTCCGTCTCGTCAATGCGAACCTTGTAGCCGAACTCAGCCGCCTTGCCGAGCTTGCCTTTCTTGATCGGCCGGGCCTCCGGATCGAAGAAGCTGACGATTCGCTCGGGAATGATGCGATTGCCTGAAACGACTTGTCGTGCTTGCGCGACCAGCTTGCGCGTTAGCGACGCGGCCTCGATGAGCTTGCCTTTCAATGCGGACGAAGCCGCCTTGCCCTTATCCTTGATCGCCTCGGCCGCGTGTTCAACCTGTGTGCAGACGCTTTCCGCCAGGTCGGCCACGTCCCCCGTAATGGCGTTGAGATCTTCCCAGGACTGCTGGGTGCGGCGGCGAAGCAGCTTGGCGATCGACAGGATTTTTCGCTTCATTTCCTGGCTCTTGTCTTCAAAGCCTTGTGCGGCTTGGGAGGCGACCTTGCGGACCTGCTTCATGAGACGGTTCATCACGCTAACCCCGTCTTGCAGCAGCGTTGCATCGGTCGGGTGATGAATGTCGGACTCGATCACCGTCGTGTCGGTACGCAGTTTCCGTGTGCGAAGCACTTGCTTTTCTCGGAGCACCTGCAGCAGGGATCCGTTAAGCGCTTCGGTCATCGCTTCGCCGTATCGCTTCCGCGCTTTGATAAGCGTCGTGGAATCCGGCACCTTCGCATCCAGGTCGATACGGCAGAAACGTCGCCACGTCAAAGAGTCGCTCACTTCTTGCACGAGCGTTTCGTAGCCAAGGTTATAACGGTGTTTGAGGTACATGAGACGCAGGTATGTCTCGGCCGGGACGGTCGGTCGCCCACGACGCGAGGGGTGAGCTTCGATGAACGGCGACAGAAACGCCGGGTTATCCAGCAGTTCGTCGATGATGGCCAGTTCCTCCGGCAGCTTGCGAAGAGGTTCAGGCAACAGCGCATCCCATAGGGTCAATTGATTGTTCTCGATTTTTAGCATCTTATCCACCTCAGAAG
The DNA here is from genome assembly GCF_035645195.1 of Paenibacillus sp. Lineage (NCBI taxonomy): Bacteria > Bacillati > Bacillota > Bacilli > Caryophanales > Paenibacillaceae > Paenibacillus > Paenibacillus sp. The sequence continues at coordinate 1,469 of NZ_DASQNA010000047.1, forward strand.
GATTTTGAGGGGCGACGCCGAATTCACAACGTAAGGAATTCAGTCCCCTCATTTTGGGTTGTTATCTCGACAATAACAATTTCCATTTGAGTCGCTGAATTCCCTTTCTTTTTGTCCAATTTTTCAGGGGAAACTAA